>CANRBH010000036.1 GCA_947628825.1 uncultured Clostridia bacterium
TACCTTTTTTCTATGTGCACAATATTGGGTACCCTTCTTTTATTGTGTCTACATTTATGGGTATATTATAAATTTTATTTTCATTTATTCCTTCTATTATTCCCTTTTTTCTTCCTTCTTTAAATCCAGCCCTTCTTATTAGTTTTTCATCTTCTATCGCTTTCCATCTTAAATCAGCTAGTCGTTGCATTTTTTCATCTTCACTCATCTCTTTTACTGTTACTATTGCTTCTTTTATTTCTTCATTCTCTTTCATTATGGCTTGCACCTCCTCTGATTCTGGATTATCTAAAAATAACATCCATTGGGCTTTCTCATTGTTGCTATTCTTTTTGTATTCTTTCTTCGCTTTCTTTAAATTTATTATATTTATTTCTAGCAAATCTGTCAATACTTTTTCACGATATTTCGTTTCTATCAGTTTCCACTTTGCTTCCATTTCTTCTATTTCTTTCATCTCTTCTATTTCAAAATCTATTATTGCTATTAGCACTACTCTTTTTATTTCATTATATTCATCTCCTCTTTTTACTTGATCTGAATACAGTCTTGTTAAATAAAATAATAACCTTCTTATGAAGTTATCCTTATTTAATAGTTGCACTTCTACATCTACTTTTTCATTATTATTTATGTCTAATTGCAAATCTAATATCCCTAACTTATCATTTGGTCTACTTCTTATTAACTCTTTATCATCATTTATCTCTATTTTTTCTATCTTTTCTCCTAGCATTGCTTGTACAAATGATTTTGTTATTTTTGGATTATTTTTTCCAAATAGACTTTGAAATACTATATCTACTTTTGGGATAAGTGTTTTATATTTTTTATTTTCTTTTGTTAAATCATTCTCTATATTTGCTTTTATATTTTTTTCTTCTATCAATAGATATTCCTCCTTGTATATTTTATTTAATTTTTTTGGATTATTTTAAGAATAAAATAATTTAGAAAAAATTTGGATTAAATTTTATAAAAATAATTTGATAATTTTTATTATACTTCCATAATATGGTATTGTCAAGATGTTTTATAAATAAATATTCAAAAACATAAAGCAACCTCAATCAACTTCCTATAATAGGTCGTTGGTTGAGGTTAGTTTGATGTTTACAATTTAGTATCATTTATTAATTGTATCTAGATGTCAAATAATTTTACATATCATCTTCATTTTTGTTTGATTTCTTACTATTTAGATTTCTGTTATTTTCTTGGTTATTTTGTGATTGACTTGAATTTTCCTCTGTACTATCTTGTGATTGTTGTTGTGAGTCACTTTGTGAATTTTGATCTTCTTCTTGAGCATATGGTTCTTCATCCTCTGCAACTTTGCTTTCAATGTCTTCACTTTCTTCTTCATAGCATTGTGAATCACAGTGATTACAACATCCATCACATTCAGAATCCTCTTTCCAGTCAAGTTCTATTATATTATGGCATTTTGGACATTCTATCTCGTTTAAAACTTTAGAATCTTCATTTATTATGAAATCTTCATCACAGTATGGACATCTTATTTCAAATTCATAATCATTATCATGCATTTTGTCATGTGGTTCATCATCATAATCTTCGTCATCTTCAATATAAATATCTTCTTCAATATTTTGTACTTTTCTTTGAATCTTTCTTAATTTCTTTTCAATACTTTCTTGTCTTTCATGTACATCCATTAAAGAATTCATTGAATCAAGAAAATCAACCATCATTTCTGATATTTTAGTTTTAATTTTATCAAGTTCATTTTTGTCCTTAATATTATTTTCTAAGTCTGTCATTAAACTTTTGTATAATTCACTTAAGTTTGCCATAAAAAATTTCATTCCTTTCTCAATTCATTTGCAGAAAAAAGATTAAATTCTTTCTAAGTATTCACCTGTTCTAGTGTCTATTTTTATAACATCTCCTATATTTATAAACATAGGAACATTTATTTCTAAGCCGTTTTCAAGTGTTGCAGGCTTTCCTGATGTTGTAGCTGTATTTCCAGCAAATCCAGGTTCTGTATAAGTTACTGCTAGTTCAATAAACATTGGTGGTTCAATTGAAAATACATTTCCTTTATATGAAAGTATTTTTACATTCATATTTTCTTTTAGGTATTTTAAACTTTCTCCAATTTGCTCTTTATTTAAAGGCATTTGTTCATATGTCTCATTATCCATAAAATAGTACAAATCTCCATCAGCATACAAATATTGCATTTCTCTTTTTTCTATTTCAGCTGATTGGAATTTTTCTGATGGGTTAAATGTTTTTTCTAAAACACTTCCTGTTATAACATTTTTTATTTTTGTTCTAACAAAAGCTGAACCCTTTCCTGGTTTTACATGTTGGAATTCAACTACTCTATATACGTTTCCTTCCATTTCAAATGTTGTTCCGTTTCTAAAATCTCCTGCGGTATAAACTGCCATTATTATTTCCCCCTTTTTATTTTTTATTCAATTTTTTTGACACTTTATCTATTTTACACCAAAACTACTCAAAAATCAAGCTTTTTGTTTTCTTTACTATTTTTATGTTACCAACGTGCAGTTAATTGTTTAATATTCAGCTTTATTATTTTAAATGCTAACTTACATTTAATCTTTCACTATTTTTTATTTATGTATCCTTCTAAAATATAAACTGCAGCTAAAGTGTCAACCACTTGCTTTTTCTTTTTGTTGTTTATATCTAAAAAGTTCATTGTTTTATGTGCTTCAACTGATGTTAGTCTTTCATCAATTTGTACAATTTTTAATTTATTAAATCTAGATTTCAACTTATGCAAAAAGAGCTCGGTTTCCTCGGCTCTTTTTCCTTTTGTTCCATCCATATTTATTGGATTACCAAGTACTAAACAATCGACATTATATTGGTTTATTATTTCCTCTAATCTTTTTAGCAACATTTTATCACTGCCATTTGTCTTTATTGTTTCAAGTCCTTGTGCAGTAATCCCTAGTTCATCTGTTATTGCTATCCCTGTTCTTACAGTTCCATAATCTATTCCTAATACTCTACTCATTTAATATTCCTTAATTTTAATTATCTTTATCAACATCAATATATTCTTTTACCATTTTTTCAAGAAGTTCATCTCTTTCTATTTGCCTAATTAAGTTACGAGCTTCTTTATGACTTGTAATATATGTTGGATCTCCTGAAAGAATATATCCAACTATTTGATTTATTGGATTATATCCTTTTTCTTTTAAAGCTTCATAAACTTCTTTAAGTATTTCCTTTGTTCTTGCGTTTTCTTCTCTCTCAACTTTAAAACTTACAGTTTCATCTGTTGCCATATAGATTCCTCCTTTATAGCATATTTATCGTATTTTCATCTGACAAGTCTATATACTCTTCAACCTTCTTTAGTGCTCCATCTAGTGATGTTCCTTTATAATATGTAGAAATTGCTACTCTTAATCTTGGACTTACCACTATTTCTTCATTATTTTCTTTATTATCTGGATTGCTATTTTCAATAGTTAATTGTTCATCATTTTGTATATCGTTACTATCTTCGTTTTCATCATCATATTGATAATAGTCTTCTGCTACAGCTATTTTCATATTTTCTATTTTATTTTTCATTCCTTGCATAAAGTTACTTACGCCACCAACATCTGTTCCAGAAAATACTATTGCAAATTTAGGTCCCATAAATCTTACAAATATATAATCTTTTCCTAAATTATTTTTTACCAAATTTGAAACTTCTGTAATGACCTTATCTCCAGTTTTTCTACTAATCTCAGTATTTATATCTGGAAGATTTGTTATTCTAAATATACAAATAGCTGATGTAGTATATTTATCAATAATTTTTTTACCTTCTCCATATAAATATTCTGCTGATTTAAGTCCTGAATATAAATCATCTCTAACTATATTTTCTATAGTTGATTGATTTTCAACTGTTTTTAATATTGTAACTATATTATTTCTTACTACCTCTAATATTGTTGTGTCTAGTTTATCAAATTCATGTGGAATACTTCCTTCTATTATCCAATATCCAATATAAACATTGTCAACATATAATGGAAAGAATATTGCACATTTTGCTCTTCCAAACTCCATCTTTTGGTATGGTAACTTTTCATTTTCATTTTCTACTGTTACATATTTTGGAGTAGCTGTTTTAATACTATCTCCAAATACTGGGTCACTTTGAAGATTTTTTAATGTTTCCCAGTGTTTTTGATCTACGTTAGATGCTCTAATTTTATATTCAGCACCATCAAATACTACTATAGTAGAGTATTTGATGGCATATTTGTTTATCAGTATATCATTGATACTTTCTAGCTTTTCTTTTATTGTAGTATTTTCACTAAGAGTGTTCATAAATTCTTGCAATACATTTAGGCTTGTTACTCTTTGGTTTAAATTAGTGAAAGTATCAATCTTTTTATGAACTGAGTAATTATATATCATTAGAAGCATTACTATAAATACTAATACTATTATGACTCCTAATGCCAAAAGATATCACCTCTTTACTTCTAAAAATTATTTGTTCTCATTTTGTTTAATGTATCATTTACATTGTTTGAGAATTGGGTTGTTTGAACTGGTTGTTGTTTATTTTTCTTTCCTCCAAATAATCCACGTTTTTCTTCTGTATTATTTTGCGGATTTGAGTATGAATTTCCTCCTGATACAAGAGGATAAACCATATTTTTTAAATTTTCTAATCCCATTAAGAAATTTTGTGAATATCCATTTAAGCTTAAATTACACATTGCTATAGATTCTAAGTATCTTGCATATGTGTCCATTTCAAATGGAATTGTTACATATTTTATTGTTTGTGCATTAAATAAATCTCTTTGTAATGTCATTGATGGTTCATTATATTTTGACATTCCACCAATAATTAGTCTTTCATCTAATCTCTTTAGTTTTACATATTTATTTATAACTACTCTTAGTTTAGATTCATCTAAAGCATTTTTTAGTTTTAAATCACTTAAAAATTGTGTTAATGGTTGTATTGTAAATGTATCCATTGATTGTATTAAATATATTTCGTTTGCAGATGTAAAGTATTCTATTTGTGTATTGAAATCACAATCAAGTAATGTAATCTCAAAATTGCTTGATAAAGTTCTTAATATTACATCTGTATTTGTATCTTCACTTTCATCTGGTAATGATGTAAATACTGTTAAATTTTTATTTACTTGTAAACCATCTACTATACCGTTTGATAGATTCTTTATACTATCTGTTGCTTTTTTCATTAGATTTGCATCATTATCTGTAAACATATAGTACGAATTTTTATTTTTTGTTAAATCTAGAATTGCAGTTTTTACTCCATTTTGAGAAAGTAGCTGTGCTAGATTGTTTACTATAAATGATGTTCCATTTTTAGTTGTTCCAACAAATGCTGTTATCTTTCCGTTTCCTGCAATAACATTGTTATTTGTATATGAATTTTGATTCATATTTGTTAAACTGTTCGTATTGTTTTGTGCATCATATGGACTCTGATATGCACTTTCTCCATACATATTGTTGTTTTGCATATTATATGGATCTTGACTCATATTTTGATTATTGTATGAGTTAACATTATTATTTTGTTGATATGGATTACTCATATTGTTTTGAACATTGCTATTTTGTTGGTATGGGTTATTCATATTGCTTTGAATATTGCCATTCTGTTGAGTTTGGTTACTTATATTATTTTGTTGATATGAATTGTTAATATTATTAGTAGCAACATTGTTTGCTGTATCAATATTTGTCATATTAGTATTAGCATACGGATTGCTATTTATATCGTTATTAGATGCGTTAAATACTTCTCCATTTAGTAAACTATCTATATCATTTAAGTTTGAATCACTATTTGTATTTGCTGGTGTATTTTCTTCTAAATCTAAATCAAATAAGTTTGCACCGTTATTTGCTGAGTCTTCCATAGTTTGATTATTTTCTATATCACTATCAAATCCTGGTAATATTGTACTTTGTTCATTTTCATTTACATTATCCAATGGATCCATACTAAACAAGTCAACAGCTTCGTCATTTTCTTCTAAGCCTGGAAGTACATCATCAAAAGCATTTGCTTCAGGTATTGTAGTTTGCTGAGCTTGAGTTGTTTGAGCTTGAGTCTGTTGAACCGGAGTTTGTTGTATCGGAGCCTGTGGAGCTGGACTTTGTTGTAGCGGAGTTGGTTCAAATGCAGGTACTTGTAATGGTTCTATTGGCTCTATATCTTCTAATCCTGGTAATGGTGATAAATCTGGTGTAACAACTGGAGTAGGTGTAACTTCCTGAGGTGCAACAGAAGTTTGTTCTTGTGGCATGGCCGTTCCTTGTTGCTGAACTTGTGTTGCAACTACTTTTCTTGGTCTTCCTCTTCCTCTTTTTGGTTCTTGATTCTCAGTTTGTTGTAATGGATGCATATCTTGCATTTGTGATACTAATCCATTTGGTACATTTGTAGGTTGTTGCATATAATTTTGATGGTTCATCGGTGTAGCTGTATTTTGAGCATTAGCAAATTGTTGCATTTGATTTGGGTTATTCATTGGTGTAGTTGTATTTTGCATATATGCATTATTTACCCCTGTAGCTTGATTTGTATTATTAGTAGATATTGTTGATGGTGTAGTAGATACTTTTCTTGGTCTTCCTCTTCCTCTTTTTGGTGCCACATTAGGTATGCCATTATTTCCATTTAGTTGATTATTATTATTTACTGTTTGCATATTATTTCTATTAACTCCTTGTACTATAGAATTTTGTTTACCATTTGGCACTTGTTGCATATTGTTCTGTGATACTGCCGGAGCTTGTTTCATTTGTTGAGTTGTATTTTTATTTATATTTATTGATGATGGTATTATTACAGGTTTTGACATTGTAGTTTTTTCTAAATCTTTAGTTATAAAATCTAAATTTCCTGGAACTCTTGGATTTTGTTTTTGATATTGGCTATATGCGCCATTAGATAAAACTGTTCCTTTTTTAATAAGTTTCTGATATCTACTTGAATTAGCTTCCAATATTGATTTAACTTCATTTGGTAAAAAATTTATTACTACTCTTAATTGCGTTTCATTGTATTGATCTGCAATACTGTCAAAACTTTCAACGCATTTTTTTACATTTGGTCCTATCTTTCTATAATGTGCTAAAATACTTTGAATCTCATTTTCACTTACATCTTGGTCATTTTCTCTCTCATATAAGCCTACTTCTTCTGATTCAACTCTATAATAAGTTTTAGCTTCTTTTTTATTTCTTGGTTTATATATTAGGTTACAAACTGTATCAATGCTTCTATCATTTCCTATTATCGCATTATAAATGCCTATTCCAAATAATTTAATCAACAATTGATCTGATTGTGTTCTTCTATCTGAACATATAAAAATTATAGGAATATCTTCGCCTGTTGGCTTAGAAGCCTCATCGCTTATTCCATCTAATTTTTCAAATAAAAATTTATCAATAGATTCATAATTATTATTTGATATAGGTTCTAAATCTTCTCCTATAACAATAGCGTCATAAGATTTATCTCTTTGTAATTCTTTTATTATTGCATTAAAGTAATAAACATTTTTGCTTGTAATTATTTCTTTATACTTTTGTTGATATTTATTTACAACTGATGTTGTAATATTATCATTACTTACTGCAAATAGAACTTTCATTCGTTTAACCCCTCCAACCTTTTACTATAACAGCAAATACTAACGGTAATACTTGACATATTACCAATAAAGTTATTACTGCAATCATTGTGTTAAATCCTTTGTATCTAGATTCTAAGTGTCTAATACCAATTACATATTGATATATTGCACTTATTGCTATTCCTAAAATTCCAAATGGTATACTATAAATTCTCACTTTATTTAAAATATATGCTACTAAGCCATATGTATCACTTCCATATGCTTCTTTATAATCTTCCATTGATTGTAATTCTTGATCTTTTATTTCAACTAATTTGCTCTTTGTTTCATTTGATATTATTTCATCCGTAGTATTTGCAGCATAGCTTGAACCTATGCAAAATAGACAAAATAAACATACAAATATCACGAAACATGCTATGACTTTTTTCATGATATATTATCCTCCTTTATATCTTATATAATAATACACTAACTTTAACAAAATAGCAAGTAGATTTTACAATTTATTATATAAATACATCATCCATCTATAAACACCATTTGCCCAATTTTTATCTGTAGCATATGATTTATTAACAGCTGTTAATGTTGCTCCTTTGTAATATGTACCTACTGCTTTTTCTCCATTGTAAATATCTGTTCCTGCTGGATTTATGTAATATTTAACAAACACTCTTGCAACTAGATCTATTCCTTCAGAATAACTTTCAAATAATTGTGCACTTCCTGATGGATCTCTATCATAAGCTCCATATCCAAATAAGTTCTTTTTATCTAAAGAGATTGATGATGTACCCCAAGCACTTTCATGTATACCTACTGCTGCAACAAATAGTCCATTTATGTTATATTGCTGTTCTACATAGTAAAAATACTCTGCATTATCTTTAAATACATTATTTTTATCACTCGAATCATTTCCTAGAACTTTCTTAAATTGCTCTAATGTCAAGCCACTTTTTTTATTTAATAACATACTGAATCCTAAATCTTGACTAAGTTCTTCTTTGGTATATTGATGATTATTTTCATCTCCATCACCACTTCCATTTGGATTAACATATGTTAAACAATCAATCGGTGCCCATCCTAAATATGTATTATATTCTACATAATACCAGTTTCCTTCTTTAGCTTTTAAAGTAACTACATCTCCTACATGGATAGTAATAAGCGTTTTTGCATCTTCTTTTGGTTCTATCTTTATTGCTAATGAACTAGATGTTACTTTTAAATTATCTCCAACTATTGGAACATAGTTATTAGAAAAAGCTGCTGTTCCAACCTCTACTATTTTATCTATTGCAACCTGCCTTATCTCTGTTGAAATTTGTTTATCTGAAATTAGTTCACCATTTTTATAAATCTTTTTTATTATTGCATTTTGTTTTCCATCTTGTCCTTCTTGAAGTGTCTGTATTTTTCCTTTTGCTAAGGAATCATTTTGTCTATACAATGTCATAAATTCTATATCTGTTTCTTGTCTTTCTATTTTCTCTGTTATTATTTCTTGTTCATTTTTTGAAATTATACTTTCTAAGTCTATATATTTTGAAGAATTTTGTTTTGCTATTGGTACTTCTATTTCAATAGAACTTGCTTTTGATTTTTCTTCTACTGTATAAGAATTATTTTTTGTTTTGCGGACACCAAAAATAATAGCTATAACTACGGCTATGGCTATTATTAATGCAAGTATGTATTTATACAAATAGACTGATTTTTGCATAATACTCTCCCAAGTATATTGTAAACTTAAATGCCAATTTTGTCAATTATTGCAAAAATATTTTTAAAGCAATAAAAATAAAAATGTGAACGACTGATTTTTAAATCTAATCATTCACATTTAGTTATACAAATCTTTCCATTTTCTAAGTACAATTTAGTATCATTTGAGTTAACAATCATCAATCTGTAAAATTACATTACCAAGTCGTATATGTTCTGCGCATCTTTCCTCTCAACTATTTTGACTCCAGATTTTAGAGAAACAACGGGACGCACTCCCTTGCTGCTGTCCCAGACGTAGTTCCAGCCTACTGCGCCGTTTAGAGGTGCGACAATCATCAAGAGTTCTTTGCTTCGATCGGTAGGTGACGCCAACCAATAAGAGTCGGAATCACCGGGTTTGTAAGTAGGGAAAAATGTCTTATAAGTAGTATATAATGTATTTAATTGTATATCACTTATTGTCTCCATTGTTCCATTCGTATATAAATACGTTGCATTCGTCATTATAGACGAAGATAGATTATATCCATAGCCACTTGTTACTGGTGCTGGTGTGAGTTTTTCAAATCCATTTACTGTATCTCCTTCTATTGCCTTATTCCATGCTGCGCACCACATTTCTAATGTTGGTCCTCCGATTACAAAATCTATAAAATCACTCTTTCCTGATGATGTTTTTATCGCATTCCATGAAGTCGTATTTAACAATTGTGTTGTAGCCATTACACCATAGTGGTTATCATCTTGATGGGCATTTAAGTTATATCCATTATGCATTACTAATCCCAAAAAACCAGTTGGTTCAGTTGGTAATGTCATAAAGTTTGTTGGATAACTTGGCCAAGATGCCCCATAGTTTTTAGTACCTTTAAATCCATTAATTCCTAATACTCCCCAATTTGTTAATTTTGATACTGGAATATAGTATGCTGCTATTAAGAATATTCTATTATTTCCTGCATAGAATACTTCCCAGTCATTTGATGTTCCATTTTCTCCATCTACATCTAAACCAATATCTACGTATTTTCCTTGGTAATTTTTTAAATTGCTTTCTACTGTATCATAACCGATAATGGTAATACTTGAATTTTGTGTACTTACTTTTTCATTTCCTGCATTATCTTTTACTTTTACTTTTAATGTGTAGGTTCCTGGGTTTAGGCTTATTGTTTTGGATTTTGTGCTTTGTCCTGCTGCTGGAGTATATGATGCTCCATTATCCGTACTGAAGTAGTATAGTCCTATATTTGATTGTGCATATCCGTTTTGGGCTGCTTGGTCTGATGCTGATATTGTTATTGTTATTCCTGTTGTATCATGTGTTTCTGTAAATGTTGGTACGTTTGGCGCTAACTTATCTATCTTACTTATTGTTGATGATGCATTTGAACTTATATTTCCGGTCTGTGCTTTTTCTACTAACCTTGCATACATTGTTCCATTTGCACTTAAGCTTGGTTTTGTACTTCCTAAATCTGTCCATGGTCCACTTGTAGATGTTGCATATTGTAACTTGTATATGCTTGTATTAGCTGTTGTTGTTATAGTAAATGTTACATTTTGATTTGTCCAGCCTGTTGTGCTTGGTGTTATTGTTATTGTTCCTATTGCCGACATTGCTGTTGTTGCTTTGTTAACCGTTGTCGTTCCTGTTGGTGTTCTTGTCTTATTTCCTGCTACATCATATACCTCTGCATACGTCTTATATGTTTTTCCTGCTGTTAATCCTGAGATTGTCTTTGTCTTTGTTTGTTTTGCTGTTGCTCCTGCTGTTGCTCCTGCTGCTTGGTACGTATCTGTTACATTCTTTGTTGTACTATCTAATGTATAATACCAAATTATTTTTCCTAATCCTGAATTTGCGTCAGTTACTGCGGTACTTAACGATACACTTGATGTTGTACTTCCTGTTGCTGTTAATGCTGTATTTACCGTTGGTGCTGTCTTATCTATCTTACTTATTGTTGATGATGCATTTGAACTTATGTTTCCTGTTTGTGCTATTTCTACTAACCTTGCATACATTGTTCCATTTGCACTTAAGCTTGGTTTTGTACTTCCTAAATCTGTCCATGGTCCACTTGTAGATGTTGCATATTGTAACTTGTATGTGCTTGTATTTGCTGTTGTTGTTATTGTAAATGTTACATTTCCATTTGTCCAATTTGTTGTACTTGGTGTTACTGTTATCGTTCCTACTGCTGACATTGCTGTTGTTGCTTTATCTACCGTTGTTGTTCCTGTTGGGGTTCTTGTCTTATTTCCTGCTACATCATATACCTCTGCATACATCTTATATGTCTTACCATTTGTTAAGCCTGAAATTGTTTTTGTCTTTGTTTGTTTTGTTGTCGCTCCCGCTGTTGCTCCTGCTTTTTGATATTCGTCTGTTACATTCTTTGTTGTGCTATCTACTGTATAATACCAGATTATCTTTCCTAATCCTGAATTGCTATCAGTTGCTGCTGTGCTTAACGATACACT
>CANRBH010000037.1 GCA_947628825.1 uncultured Clostridia bacterium
AAAAAATGTAGAGATTGTGGTGAAATAATAGAAGGTTCAGATGCTCCACTTGAACTAGCAGACCATACATATGTAAAGGTACCAGAACAAAAAGAAGTTCATACTCAAAATGAACTAAAAAATGGAGTAAAAGAACATTATCAATGTTCTGTATGTAATAAATTATTTAACTTAGATAAAACAGAAGTTTCAGAACAAGATTTAGTTATAAAAGCAGAACACTCTTATGATAATCTTCATAAAGCAGACGAAGAATATCATGAAAGCACATGTGGATGTGGAAGCGTAAAAAAAGAAAAACATACAGGAGGAACAGCAACATGCGATTCTCCTGCAATATGTGAAGTTTGTAAAGCTCCTTATGGAGAAAAAGACTCTAATAATCACAATAATGCTCCAACAGAAGTAAGAAATGCAAAAGAACCAAAATGTGAAGAAAAGGGATATACTGGAGATACATATTGTACAGCTTGTCACCAATTAATAAAAAATGGTGAAGATATCGGACCAACAGGACATAAGGGTGGAACAGCAACATGTGTTGATAAAGCTATATGTGATGTATGTAAAGAACCTTATGGAAATTTAAATCCTGATAATCATAATCCTGATAGCTTGGAAATTAGAGATGATGTAGAACCAACTTGTACAGAAGAAGGATATACAGGAGATGTATACTGTAAAGATTGTGAAACAATGGTGGAAGAAGGAGAAGTAATAGCTCCATTAGGACATCAAGGAGATGCAACTTGCACAGTTGAAGCTGAATGTGAAATTTGTGGAGAAATGTATTTAGATCCTAATAACCATGTTAATACAGAAACAAGAAATGCAGTAGAAGCAACAGAAGAAGAAGAAGGATATACAGGAGATATTTATTGTTTAGATTGTGGAGAACTAATTGAAGAAGGAAAAGTAATTCCAAAATTAGTTTCAGAAGACGAAGAAGAAGCAAAACCTACAGATCCTACTAGACCAGAGACTGGAGACAATAGTAATATTATGATATGGATTAGTTTACTAATTGTTTCTGGAGCAAGCCTAGTTGTATATACAAAATGCAGAACAAGCAAAGTAAGAAAACATCAAAAATAAAATTTATAATAATCCTTGCTACTATTATTGCTATAATAATAGTAGCAAGTTTAATTATTATAAATAATAATAAAAACGAATTTAGTGGAAATGTAAAAATTTTCAATGGAGTATATAAATATAATGAAGATGTAAGTTATCAATTTAAAGGAAATGGCAAAGGAATATTATTTGATAAACAAGATAAATACAAATTTAAATATGATTTAAACGACACAGAATTATTTATTAAATTTGAAGATGAAACTATTGAAGACTCAACATATGAGTATACTCTAGAAAATGATACATTAACAATAATAGGAAAAGAAGGGACAGTAGGTGGTACTTACATATTAAAAAAACAATAAATAGATAAACAAAATTTGTAAAATTATTTACAAAATGCCAGTTTTAGGATATAATTAACACATGAAAATGTGTTAATTTTTTATACTCTAAAAAAGCCATTATCATAGATGATATTTTATATGAAAGGAAGATACATAATGCAAGAAAATAATCAAGAAAACGAAAATGTAGAATTAGACATGAATCACTTAATGGAAGTTAGAAAAGAAAAATTAGATAAATTAAGAGAAGAAGGAAAAGACCCATTTGAAATAACTAAATTTAATAGAACTCACACAAGTAAGCAAATTGTGGATAATTATGCTGAGCTTGAACAAAAAGATGTAACTGTTGCAGGAAGACTTATGGCTAAAAGAATAATGGGAAAAGCTTCTTTTTGTCATATACAAGATTCAACAGGAAAAATCCAAAGTTATGTAAGTATAAATGATTTAGGAGAAGAAAGTTACAAACAATTTAAAGAATATGATATTGGAGATATAATTGGAATAACAGGTTTTGTATTTAAAACAAGAACAGAAGAAATATCAATTCATGCTAAAGAAGTAACTTTATTATCTAAGTCTTTAAGACCACTTCCAGAAAAATTCCATGGTCTAAAAGATACAGATTTAAGATATAGACAAAGATATGTTGATTTAATAGTAAATCCAGAAGTAAAAGATACATTTGTAAAAAGAACTCAAATCATTAAAGAAATGAAAAACATTCTTGATGAAAAAGGATACTTGGAAGTTGAAACTCCTGTACTTAATACAATATCAGGAGGAGCTACTGCAAAACCTTTTATTACACACCATAATACTTTAGATATTGATATGTATTTAAGAATTGCAACAGAACTTAATCTAAAAAGACTAATTGTTGGCGGATTTGATAAAGTTTATGAAATTGGAAGAATATTTAGAAATGAAGGTATGGATATTAAACATAATCCTGAATTTACATCAATAGAATTATATTCTGCTTATCAAGATTTATCAGATATGATGGAACTTACAGAAGAACTAATAACAAAGATTGCAGAAAAAGTTTTAGGAACTCTTAAAATAACATATCAAGGAGTAGACATTGATTTAACACCATCTTGGAAAAAAGTAACTATGATAGATGCAATAAAGGAAGTTACAGGAATTGACTTTAATACAATAAAAAGCGATGAAGAAGCACAAAATGTATTAAAAGAATTACACATAGAAATGGATCCAATAAAAAATACAAGAGGAGATATAATTGCACAAGTATTTGATGAAAAGATTGAAGAAACTTTAGTACAACCAACATTTGTATATGAATATCCAATAGAAAATTCGCCTTTAGCAAAGAAAGTTAAAGGTAAACCAGAAATGACTCAAAGATTTGAATTATTTATTGGAGGAAGAGAATATGCTAATGCATTCTCTGAATTAAACGACCCAATCGACCAATATGAAAGATTTTTAAATGAAATAAAAAATAGAGAAAATGGTGATGATGAAGCAGGAATGATGGATGAAGATTATATCAATGCTTTACAAATAGGCCTTCCACCAACTGGAGGAATGGGTATGGGTATTGATAGATTAGTTATGCTTTTAACTGATTCAGCTTCAATAAGAGATGTACTACTATTCCCAACGATGAAACCACTTTCAGACCGACAATAAATAATAAAAAAGCAATGTCGAAGAAATCGACATTGCAAACTCAGATAAATCTGTAAAAATTTATAATTTAAAATAAGCAAAATATATGATTGAAAATATACCAGAAAAAGCAGTAAGAAATATTATTGCAGATATATTATCTTAAAGAAGTAATAACATAGATTTTAATGCTGATGAACTAATAGAAGAAATGAAAGAAGGAGAAGTTGTTAGCCATTATTCTCATGGATTAGGTTGGACAGCCTGTGGAACTAGAGTATTATTAGATGATATTAAAGAAGGAATAATACCAATAAAAGAAGCAAGAAGAAGATGTCAAGAGTGGTTAAGGGAAAGTCGAGAAAATATAGAAAGGTGAATATTTTAGTGAAAGAAGAATTAAGTGATTTTTTAAAAACTGCATATAAGTATGGCAAAGTCAAAGATGTAAAGGAAGCATTTGAAGAATATCCAGTTGAAGAAGAATGGCATAAAGGAAATGCAGAAAATTGGATAAAAGAACAGGAAGAACAATATAATTTAGAATGTAAAATTGGTGATATTGTTTTTGTAAAAGAATATGTATATCATGATGGAAAAATTGGAAAAGATCATCTTTTTGTAATAATAGATCAAGATAATATGGCAGTTCCAATTGAAAATTTTGGAATGCTTATATCTTCTAATATAGAAAAACTAAAATTTAATTCAAATAAATTATTAAAGAAAGACAATATAAATAATTTGCATAAAGATAGCATAGTAAAAACAGATGTAATATATAAAATATCGAACGATCAAATACTGTTCAAGATTGGAAAAGTTGATAAAGAGAAAATAGAAGAGTATAAGAAAAATTTTTATAATAATTTAAAAAGCAATAATGATTAATAAGTTTTAACAAATTCAATCACGTAGCCGTAAAATAGCAATTTTTAAAAAGATAAAAAAATGAGTAAACAATAGAAAACAAGCATATTACAAGAAATTTACATATTTGTTCAATGAAACCACTAAACTAGTATAGCACATCAGATTATAGCAGAGATTTAATTTATTTATGTAAAGTAGATCTTAGTGAAAGAAGATTTAAGCAATTTCTTAAAAACTGCATATAAATATGGCAAAGTTAAAGATGTAAAAGAAGCATTTGACGAATACCGGTTGAAGAGGAATGGCATAAAGGAAAATTAGAAAATGTTTTAAAGAGAAGAATAATAAATTTTATATAAAACTATGTAAGTTTTAAAAGGAAAGGGAAAAATAAGGAACTTAAAATCATGAATGAAAAATATTTAAATAAAATTAAATATGAAAAAATTGGTGAAACTAACGATTCTAAGGAACGCCAATTAAATTGGAATATTGCATTTGGACTTCAAGCAGTAGATAATCTTATTCCTTCTAAATATATGGTAGATTTAGCAACAGAAAATATTATTGGAAATAAAAGTTATGAAATTGTTGAAAAGGAAGTAAAGGAATATTATGAAAATGTTGATAGAGAAAGAATAAATAAAAGTGAAAAGCAAGCAGATGAAGTATCAATAAGAATAGTAAAAATATTAAATGATAAAGCTTTTACATTTAATTACTTAACTTTAAAACAATTCCACAAAAAATTATTTGAAAATATTGACATAGGAATAGATGAAAAATACATTGGTGAATTTAGAGACTATAACATTACAAAAAAAGAACCAATATTAAATGGAGAGACAGTACAATATGCTGATTATTCAATGATAGGAGAAACTCTAAAGTATGATTTTGAAGAAGAAGCAAATCAAAAATATACAGAAAAAACTGATACAGAAAAAATAGAAAGAATATGCACGTTTACTGCACATATTTGGCAAGTACATCCATTTGGAGAAGGAAATACTAGAACAACAGCTTTATTTATTCAAAAATACTTAAATAGTAAAGGTTTTAATGTTAACAATGAATTATTTAAAGATAATTCATTATATTTTAGAAACGCTTTAGTTAGAGCAAATTATAGTAATATTTCAAAAGGTATAGAAGAAGATAAAAAATATTTACAATTATTCTTTGAAAATTTATTATTAAATAAACAAAATGAGTTGGATAATTTAGCGCTTAATCTATAAATTGAAATTTAATAATTTATAAGGAGTAAAATAAAAAGGAGAATTTATGTTTTTTGGTAATTTTTCAAACCCATGGATGATAATTTTATTGATATGGTTAATTTTTGACAATATAAGCTATTATTTAACCGAACCAGGAGCTTTATTAGGGTTAATTTTATCAATACCTGGAATTCTAATTGCAATTACATTTCATGAATATGCACATGCTTGGGCAGCAGATAAACTTGGAGATGATACTCCAAGAAGACAAGGAAGATTAACTTTAAACCCATTAAAGCATATAGACCCAATAGGAGCAATTTTGCTTTTAACAGCAGGATTTGGTTGGGGAAAACCTGTGGAAATCAATTCAAATAATTTTAATAGAACTGTAAGTATAAAAAAAGGAAATGCTTTAGTATCATTAGCAGGACCTGCTATGAACTTTATACTAGCTATTGCATTTTCAATTATTTATGGTTTATTAAATGCGTTTGCAAGAGGATTTATACTTACAACTGTAGGAGCTGTAATAAATTCAGTAATTATATATGCTATATCAATAAATGTAGGACTTGGAGTATTTAACTTAATACCACTTCCTCCATTAGATGGATCAAAAATTTTATTAGCATTCTTACCATCAAAAGCAAGAGTATGGTATATGAACCATGAATATATTTTATACATAGTATTTATAGCAATATGGGTAACACCAGTTGCAGGACTAATAATATCTCCAGCAATAAAATTTGTAAATGCTGGACTAATGAAACTAATAAATTTGATAATAGGATTAGGAGCATAAATGGACACATATATATTAGGAATTGAATCAAGCTGTGATGAAACATCTGCTTCAGTTGTAAAAAACGGAAGGGATGTTTTGTCAAACGTAATAAATACACAAATAGATATACATAAGTTATATGGTGGAGTTGTACCAGAAATAGCATCAAGAAACCATATACAAAATATATCTGAAGTAGTAAAAATGGCTATAAAAGAAGCAAATATTGAATTTGAAAATATTGATGCAGTAGCATGTACTTATGGTCCAGGATTAGTTGGAGCACTATTAGTAGGACTTTCTTATGGAAAAGCTTTAAGTTTTGCATTAGACAAACCACTAATAGGAACCAATCATATAGAGGGACACATTGCTGCAAATTATATAACATATAAAGAATTAAAACCTCCATTTCTTTGTATAATGATGTCAGGAGGAAATACACAGATTATACATGTTAAAGATTATACAGAATTTGAGGTATTAGGTAGAACTAGGGATGATGCAATAGGTGAAGCATTTGATAAGGTCGCAAGAATAATGGATTTAGGATATCCAGGCGGTCCCAAAATTGATGAACTAGGTAAAAATGGACAAGCTACAATAGAACTTCCAAAAACACATTTTGAAAATCTAGATTTTAGTTTTAGTGGAATAAAAACAGCAGTAATAAATTTACATCATAAAAATCCTGATATAAATAAAGCAGACTTATGTAAAAGTTTTGAAAAAACAGTATCAGAGATTTTAATACAAAATGTAAAAAAGGCAATTACTCAAACAGGAATAAAAACTATAGTTTTAGCAGGAGGTGTTTCTGCAAATAGTTATATAAGAGAAGAATTTTTTAAGTTAGAAAATGCAAAAGCTTATATGCCAGATTTAAAATTATGTACAGATAATGCTGCAATGATTGCATCAGCAGGGTATTATAATTATTTAGCAGGAAAAATAAGTGATTTAACATTAAATGCAGTACCAGATTTAGTATTATAAATTAAAATTAAGGAAGAAAAAATGGGGATAATTTATTGTATATCAGTAATAGCATTATTTTGCAATTATTTACTTATAAAAAGAACAAAAGAAAAAGTTGATATTCTAAAGCAAATAGCATTAAATATAGTATTACTATTTTGTTATAATACATTTATATGTTATGTGTTAACTTTTTTCAACATACCAATTACTTTATTAAACTTAAGTATTATAAATCTACTTTTTAGTCTAATAATAACTATATATTTGATAAAATCTAAAAAGATACAAAAATTTAAAATAGAAAAATTAGATATGCTATATATTCTTTTAATTGCAGTAGTAGTAATGATTATGGCATATATTAACTTCGGATTCCCATTTGAAATTAAGTATGAAACTGGAGACCCATCAGCACATTATATAACTTCTGATATGTTTTCAAAAGAAGATACATTACTAGCAAAAACAGAAAATCCGGATGCTGTGTATGGTAAATTCGAAACTAGAAAAACTGTTTCTTATGTTAATTCTGGTTTAATAATGAAATGTTTTCAAGGAGTAATTGATTCATTTTATAATTACAATATATTTATAAGCTTTGGAATATTTACACTATTTTTAACTGGATGGCTATTTTACAGCCTAATAGCTGAATTTGCAAAAAATAAAACAACAAAATTTTTAGCTTTTATATTTTCATTATTATATTTGCTAGGATATCCACTAAATAGCTTTTTATTTGGATTCGAATATTTTAGTATGGGAATACTTATAGTAGAAGCTATTGTGTGTAGCGTAAATATATATAATAAAGATATTGGATTTAAACAAAATTTATTAGTATTCTTTTTATTAAACTTTGGAGTGTTTGCAGCATATTATATGTTTGTACCTTATGTTTATAGTGGACTATGGATATATTTCTGTTATAATGAATACAAGAAAAGAAAAAAATTATTTACTGTTAAATTATTTATAATGTTATTAGTAACGTTGCTTATACCATTTATCTTAGGATATATATATCACATAGAACCAAGCATATATCAAATATTAGACAATAAAAATTTATCTATTGGAACATCATCTAATAATTTGCTAAATAAAGGCTTAGCTGTAGATGGTTATATTTATGAAAATATATTTTCTAATATGATATTGTTACTTCCTTTTGCATTTGTAGCTATTTACAAAAAATGGGAAGAAGATAGAGCGACTATATTACTAACACTACTTAATATCATATTTATAGTTTTACTTTTAGTTGGAGCAAGAATAGGTAAAGTATCAATTTATTATTTGAGTAAAAATTTCTATCCATTATGGTTCTTCTTATACTATCTAAATTTCAAAGGAATAATTGTTGTATATGAAAAAAACAAGTGTATACCATTTATATGTATTGGAGTCTACATTGCAATAATACTAATAAATGTAATAATTAGTAAAGCAGATGTTCTTGATGAAATACATAATTTACATAAAAATATATTACAAGTTACAGATATTTACACGACTAATAAAGCAATTTTAGCTTATAGAGAAAAAGATTTGACTAATGAAGAATTAGAAATATTACGATATGTAAAAGATAATATACCAGAAGATAAAACTATAGAAGTTGCAGGTGATACAGAACAAGGACTTTGGACTTATGCAATTATAAGAAGAATAAATAAAGACGTAAATGAATCAAGTCAATTTTTTATAGAAAATAAGGTAAAAACTGTATATAAACGTACCTGCAAAGTAAATTATCTTATTTACTTTAATAGAGGTTTATACTATAAAGAATATAAAGATGTTTTAGAATTTAACACGGAAAAGGTTTTTGAAAATGAAGCGGGAGGAATACTAAAGTATAAAAATATGAATTAAAAGGAGAAAATTAGTGTCTATATATGCAATAGGAGATTTGCATTTATCTTTTGGTACAGATAAACCAATGAATGTATTTGGCAATCAGTGGCAAGATTATGAAGAAAAGTTAGAGAAGAATTGGAATGAAAACATAAAAGAAAATGATGTTGTTCTTATTCCAGGAGATTTTTCTTGGGCTACATATTTAGAAGATACTTTGCAAGATTTTAAATTTTTAAACAAATTAAATGGAAAGAAAATACTGTTAAAGGGAAATCATGACTATTGGTGGACTACATTAAAAAGAATGAGAGAATTTTTAGAGCAAAATGAAATTCATAATGTAGACTTTATATTTAATACATCAATTGAGACAGATGAAGCAGTTATAGTTGGAACAAGAGGATGGGCTTTTAATGATACTGAGAATAGTGAAAAAATGCTAAATAGAGAATTAGCGAGACTTGAACTTTCTATTAAAGATGGAATTAAAAAAAATAGTGATAAAAAAATTATCTGTATGATGCACTATCCACCAATAAGTATGAATATGATAGAGAAGAATGAAAAAAGTGAATATTTAGAGATGATGAAAAAGTATAATATTAAAGAATGTATTTATGGACATCTACATGGAAGTTCGCATTTGGAAGCAGTGGAAGGAATTGTAGATGGAATAAATTTAAGACTAGTAAGCTCAGATTATTTACAATTTAATCCAATAAAAATTTAAGAAGGGAGTTATATTAGAAAAAACTAATATAAACAAATAATGAGAATAAGTAAAGTTTACTTTAACACGGAGGACAATCTTGACTTAATAGGATTACTTCATACGCCAGAAGAAACCAAAACTATTACTGTAGTAATATCAACTCATGGAATAACAAGTAATTGTCTAAAGTATAGAGATGATGTAATTGCAAAAGTTCTTACTGATAACAATATTGCATATTTTACATTTAATAATAGAGGCCATGACGTTTTAAATGTTGATGGACCAAAAGATAAAAAAAGTTTGCAAGGTTCTGGTGCTGAAAATATAACAGATTCATATTTTGATATAAAAGCAGCAATTGAAGCAATGCTCTCAAAAGGTTTTCAAAAAATTGTTTTACAAGGTCATAGTTTAGGATGTACAAAAACTGTATATGCGTACAATAGATTTCTAGAAGAAAAACAAGAAAGAATATTAAAATCAATTTGTGGAATAAGTTTGCTTTCAATGGTAGATGTTCCAGGTTATTTAAAAATGACTCTAGGAGAAACTTTTGAAAAAGCAGTAAACTATTTAAAATCTTTTAACGAAAAAGAAGATGTGATAATAGAAGTAAGCAATAATTTTATGCCAGTAAAACCAAAAACTGCTTTAAATTATGTACAAAATAAAGATATAGATTTCTTTAAATATACTGATAAAAATTTTAAATTTGAAAAATTAAATAATATTAAAGTTCCGCTATTTATGAGATGGGGAAATGTTAATGAACTAATTAGCATTGATGCGAAAGATTTAGTAAAATTATTAAATGGAAGGATAAATAATAAATATAAAGATATAAATTATATTGAAAATGCAAATCATAGTTATAATGGAAAAGAAAAAATTTTAGCAGATGAAATTTTAAAATGGATGTCAATAAATTATTTAAATGTATAAATTAAAATCATTCCTCAGCATGGCAGATTCAAAAATTTTTTGAAGTGCTCTGAGCGAAGAAAGGAAAAAATTATGAAAATAACAAAAGTAGAAGCTTTAGAAGAAAAAGCAAATAAAATTAGACAAGATATTTTGCAAGCAATATATTATGCAAAATCAGGTCATCCTGGAGGATCACTTTCTTGTGCTGATATTCTAACAGTTTTATATTTTAATGAAATGAATATCAATCCACATAAGCCTGATGATGAATCAAGGGACAGATTCATTTTATCAAAAGGTCATGCATCAGCTGCTTTATATGCAACTTTAGCAGAAAGAGGATATTTTCTAGTAGATGACTTAGTAACATTTAGACACATTGATAGTCCTTTTCAAGGACATCCTGACCTAAATAAAATTTTAGGAGTTGATATGTCAACAGGTTCTTTAGGACAAGGACTATCTGTTGCAAATGGTATGGCCATGGCTTCTAAAATGAATAGTATGGGATATAGAGTTTATTGTTTGCTTGGTGATGGAGAATTACAAGAAGGACAAGTTTGGGAAGCAGCAATGACTGCAAGCAGATATAAATTAGACAATTTATGTGCAATAGTAGATTGCAATAATCTTCAGCTAACAGGAAATACCGAAGATATTAAAGGATTAAATGATAGAGATATTGCAGAAAAATTTAAGAGCTTTGGATTTAATACTTTAACTATAGATGGACATAGTATTGAACAAATAATGTTTGCATTTGGTAAGGCAGAAGAAACAAAAGGAAAACCAACTGTAATTATTGCAAAAACAATTAAAGGCAAAGGTGTTTCATTTATGGAAAAAGATGTATCATGGCATGGAAAAGCTTTAAATGATGAAGAATATAAAAAAGCATTAGAAGAACTTAATAGTAAATAAAGGTTTATAGGTATCCTATCAAAACCTAAATATGTAATATAAGGAGAATATATAGTTTTTAAGCTATATAAAAAAACAAATGGAAGAAGTAAAGAAAATAGCAACAAGAGAAAGCTTTGGAAAAGCTTTAGCAGATTTGAAAGATGAAAAAATAGTTGTATTAGATGCTGATTTAGATACATCAACAAAAACGGATTTATTTAAAGAAAAACATCCAGACAGATTTATAGAAATGGGAATTGCAGAAGCGGATATGTTAGGAACTGCTGCAGGGTTAGCAACTTGTGGAAAAATACCATTTGCAGCAACTTTCGCCGTATTTGCAACAGGAAGATGTTATGACCAGATAAGAACAAGCATTGCATATCCAAAGTTAAATGTTAAAATATGTGGAACACATGCAGGAATAACGGTTGGAGAAGATGGAGCAACACA
>CANRBH010000038.1 GCA_947628825.1 uncultured Clostridia bacterium
GATGTTGGATTTGTAACAGGAGTAACACCTGCAATAACTCCAACTGGCTCTGCTATTTCTTCATATCCTTCTTCATCATTATCATTTATTACTCCTACTGTTTTATCATCTTTTATGCTGTGATAAATATACTCTGTTGAGAACATATTTTTAGTAATCTTATCCTCATATATTCCTCTTCCTGTTTCTTCCACAGCCATTTTAGCAAGCATCATATGGTTTTCTTCTCCAGCCATTGACATTGCTTTTACTATATTATCAACTTGATTTTGGTCTAATTTCATATATTCTTCTGATGCTACTTTTGCCCTTTTTACTAAATCATCAATCATATCATTAATTTTCTTTTTTTCTTCCTCTGTAACTTCCATTGTTTTCCTCCGTAAATTTATCTTAATATAAACTTAACAAAATTTTCGTGCAATTATAATTTTATTTTATTATAAATTTCTCTTCTAAGAATAATACATTTTGTTATTTTTTTCAATATTTATTGTGCAATTTTTTGTTTTTTTATTGTGCATTTTTTGACAAATTTGTTGTGCAATTTTTGACGGTTTTATTTAACCTATTATAGTCTTAAGTCAATAGTGACATTATAAAACATTCATTATTGACCATATTTTTTATTATTTTATTGTTATAAAATAATAATGAGGTGAAAAAAATGGCTGATTTTATAATAAAAAGTAGAAAAAGAAAAGATTATACTCAATTTACTGCTAGAATTGAAACTGATACATTAGATAGTATTAAAAAGATAGTAAACGATAATAATTTAATTTCTATTAACGAATTTATAAATGATTGTTTGAAATTTGCTATTGATAATTTAAAAATTACAGAAGATGAAGATAATAATTTAAAAAAATTAGGCTAATAAATGATGTGAAAACCCTAATATGTTAGACCAAAAGTTTAACAATGAGGGTTTTCTTCATTTATTACCCTATTTTTAATTACAAGATATTGCATTTTTATTTTGGAAAAGTTAATCAGTTAAATTGAGACCTTTTAACTGTTCCCACATTCCAGTTTTTTCTGGTAAATCTGTAAATTCCATTCTTTCTTTTGTAATTGGATGTTCTATCTCTAATTTATATGCCCAAAGACATAGATTTTTATTTGACTCTCTTCCATGATACTTTCCATCGCCTATTATACTATGTCCTCTACTTGAAAGTTGTACTCTTATCTGATGATGTCTTCCTGTATGTAAGTTTATTTTTAGAACTGATACATTTTCTTTTTGATTATATTTTAGAACTTCGTAGTCTAAACTTGCTTTTTTGCTATTCTTTTTATTTTCTCTAACAACATAACTTGTATTATTTTTCTGGTCTTTCCACAAATAATCCTCTAAAGTGTCTTTTGCCTTTTCCATCTTTCCATTAACTATAGCTAAATATGTCTTTTTTAGAGTTTTATTTCTTACTTGTTCACTTAGTCTTGATGCCGCTTTTGATGTTTTTGCAAATACCATAACTCCGCCTACTGGTCTATCTAACCTATGAACTAATCCTAAATAAACATTTCCCGGCTTGTTATATTTTTCTTTTAAATATTCTTTTATAATAGTAAGCATATCTTTGTCTTCAGTCTTATCTGCTTGTGATGGTATATTTACTATTTTTTCTACTACAATTATATGATTATCTTCGTACAATACTTTCATTTAATTTTCCTTTTTACTATTTCTTTACCTTATTCCTTTATTAGCAATTCTTTATAGTTTCTATTCATTTTTAGCTTTCCCATTTTCCATAAATTCCGCAAGGAAGAACTAGCTTAGAATTTTTCATTGGAAGTCCTACTTCACCACTTGAAAATTTACCTTTTAGTTTGCTTAAGTCTGATTTTCTAAGCATATTTTCTAAAACCACACTTGATATTCCAGTTGTATAAGAATTAATTAAAAAGAATAATGGTTTGTCAGATAAAACTTTCATACATAAATTTACTAAATCAGAAATGTTATCTTCAAATTTCCAAACTTCCCCATTTGCTCCTCTTCCATAAGAAGGTGGATCCATTATTATTGCATCATATTTATTTCCACGTCTTATTTCTCTATTTACAAATTTAACAACATCATCTATTAAAAATCTAACTGGTCTTTCTCTTAAGCCAGAACTTGTTACATTTTCTTTTGCCCATTCTACCATACCTTTTGAACTATCAACATGAGTAACTGATGCGCCTGCATAAAGACAAGCAACAGTTGCTCCCCCAGTATAAGCAAATAAGTTTAATACTTTAATCTCTCTACCACTTTTTTTTATTTTGTTAATCATCCAATCCCAATTAACTGCTTGCTCAGGAAATAAGCCTGTGTGCTTAAATCCCATAGGCTTTATATTAAATGTTAGATCTTTATATTTTACTTGCCAAGATTTTGGAATAGTATTTTTATATTTCCAAGCACCTCCACCTGTGCTACTTCTCTTATATACCGCATTTGCTTTTTTCCACAATTCTGGATAAGTTTTGTCTTTCCATATAATTTGTGGGTCTGGTCTTACTAGTAAAATATTATTCCATCTTTCTAATTTTTCTCCATTTGCCATGTCTAATATTTCGTAATCTTTCCAATTATTTGCTATATCCATTACTACATCCTTTCAAGATTTACAACAAACTAAATTTATGCTAGAATTTTTAATTTACAACAAGCTAAGCATCATTACAAAATTGTATATCATAACACCTAATATAGCTTGTACAAAAACAGCTAAAATTACTAAACTTATAAATATTTTTTTACCCATAACACCCCTCCTATAATAAATATATTCAGGGTATGATTTTTTATTCTATAAATCGTTCGCCTAGTTTCTACTTAAATTTACATTATTATAAATTATTCTTTGTATTTGTGCTAAAATACTATCTTTCAATCTAAATTTTTATCTTTTATAAAATTTCTTTTATTTTTTTTGCTAAAGAGTTATTTATACCTTTTATTTTTGCAATTTCTTCAACACTTGCTTTTTTTATATTTTCTACACTACCAAATTCTTTTAATAATGCTATTTTCTTTACTGTGCCAATTCCACTTATTTCATCTAACTTAGATTTGGTCATAGATTTATCTCTTAAGAATTTATGATATCCTATTGCAGTATCATGTACTGCATTTTGGAAATTAGTTATTAAGTTAAATAAATCTTCTGATATTTCTATTTCTTTTCTATTTACATCCATTAGAGCTCTTGTTTGATGTTTATCATTTTTAACCATTCCATAAACTTTGATGTCTAAACTTCTTCCTATTTCTTTCTCAATGTTTTTAATTGCTTGCATTGTAGCTTTTATTTGTGTAATACCACCATCTGCAAGAATCAGGTCTGGAAGCTTACCAAATCCCTTTGAGTCTCCATATTTTTCTATAACTTCTTTTGGCAAATTTTCATCGCCGCTTAACTCTATTGAATGTCTAAGTCTTCTAGTTACAACTTCTTCCATACATTTAGGATCATCTTGTTCATATACGGTTTTTATCTTAAATCTTCTTGATAAATTTTTCTTGATCTGTCCATCTATCATAACACACATTCCTGCGACCATATATTCACCTGAAATGTTTGATATATCGTAAGATTCTATTTTTCTTGGAAGCCTATCTAAATTAAGTACATCTTTCAACTCTACAATAACATTTTTATGAGATTTTTCTTTGTTATCTAGTGTGATTTTTGCATTATTTTCAGCCATTTCAACAAGCTTAATTTTTTCACCTTTTTGAGGAACTTTTATTTCGACTTTTCTACCTGATTCACTTGTAAGCCATACCTCTAAAAGTTCTCTTTCTTCAAAATCATCTCTAATCATTATTTTATTAGGAAAAAATGTTCTTCCTGTGTAATACTGCTTAATAAAGTTAGATATTATTTCTTTGTTATCTTCATCATTAAGACCCTTTAAGAAAAAGTTATCCCTTCCAACCATTTTACTATTTCTAATATAGAAAATATCTATACATATTTCTTGCTCATTTCTAGCTATTCCAATTACATCTATATCATTATCAGATATGTTAGAAACTTTTTGTCTTTGTGAAATTCGTTCTACTGCCAAAAGTTCATCTCTTACAATAGCAGCTTTTTCAAATTCTTGCTTTTCAGATAAACTAATCATTTCATTTTTTAGTTCTTTTTTTACATCATCAATTTTTCCATCTAAGATAGATATTATCTGATTTATCTGCTTTCTATAATCTTCTTTTGAAATATAACCCATACAAGGAGCTAAACATTTTTTTATATGATAATTTAAACATGCTCTATCCTTATATTTAAAACTTCTACATTGTCTAATCTTAAATTTTGATTTGATAAAATCAACCATTTCCTTAGCAGAACCAGCATTTGGATATGGTCCAAAATACTTTGCTCCATCATTTAAAATTTTTCTAGTTATATATATATCTGGAAAATCAGCCTTTACATTTATTTTAATATATGGATAAGTTTTATCATCTTTTAAAAGCACATTAAATTTAGGCATATTTTTCTTAATTAGATTACATTCTAATATAAGTGCCTCTGCTTCGTTATCACAAACAATATACTCAAAATGGTCTATTAAAGCTACCATATTTAATATTCTCTGAGTTTTATTTGTTTTTCTAAAATATGAAGTTACTCTTCTCTTTAATGAAATTGCCTTTCCTACATATATTATTTTATCATTTTTGTCATGCATAATATATACGCCCGGTTTTTGTGGCAATTTTTTTAATTCTTCTTCTATGTTAAACATATATAAATTATATCAAAATTTAGGCTAAATAGCAATACTTACAGAAGTAGAAATAAAATATATTACTTGCATTATGTTAATCTATATGCTATAATATAAGGTGTAGTTCAAATATTTATATAAGGGGATATAATCATGTTAAAAGATAATTCAATTAACACTTCTCGGGCAGTAACTGATGGCATTATTCATGTATCAAGTATATTACCATTAGTATGTTCAAAAACCTATCGGGATGAGGAAGGCAAAATTAAAAATATCGTTTACCCACAAATATTTGATTCCATTTTTAATAGTGAGTTTAATGAACTTTCAGCAAAATTGCATATCGATATGCTTGTATTTGTACCTATTAACATTTTTTTATTTTTCTTTTCTATCTTTTTTAATAGTACTAGGATTGCTTTCTTTATGCTTTACTTTTGTGCCTTTGTATCTTATAAATTTGTGATTTTTGTAAAAATGTTTTTTTACTTAAAGTTTCGCTACAAATCCATTGCAAGATATCATGCAGCTGAACATATGGCAAACAACGCTTGTAGAGCTCTTGGAAGAATTCCAACTATGGAAGAAGTTAAACACTTTTCACGTTTTTCAAAATACTGTGGTTCAATGAGTGATATCAATTACCTTGTTCTAACATTATCTTCATCACTACTGATACTTTTCTTTCACGAGCAGAGTCTCTTAATAGCTACTTTATTGTTGGCTTTACTTTATTTTATAGGTATTAAATATCGACTCTTTAGATTTTTACAAGTAATTTATACTAATAAGCCAACTGATGCAGACCTTGAAGTCGCTATTGAAAGTTTGAAAAATTATCAAGAAATGGAAAATGATATAAAAAACGGTACTTTAAAGGATTTTGAATTAACTCTAAAGCTCGGTGATTTAAATTAAACATTATATCTAAGAAATTTGCTAAAATTTTTAATTTTTATAACGGTACTAATCTGAAAAGATTCGTACCGTTTTATTAGCTTCAAGCGTAAAATATGTAGTTTTCCCCCTTGAATGATTATTTGTAAGTTAAAGTTGACCTATTGTAGCAATTATGATATATTTTTTATGACATTTTGCCATTATCATTTTGTGTTTAGGAGGTTCGTATGGATACACAAAAGAATTTTGAAATAGGCCTTGTTTGTGGTAGATTTGGCCATGAACATCTTGGTCATGTTGCACTTATTTCTACATCACTTTCTCTTTGTGAACGTACTTTAGTGTTAGTTGGTTCTGCTCAAGAAGCCAAAACTCTTAGAAATCCATTTACTGTCCAAACTCGTATTGATGTTATTCATAAGACTTATCCCGATGTATCTGAAGATAAACTACTTGTTCGTGGTCTTAATGATATGACTAATGAGTATGATATTACAGATGATTGGGGTAAGTATGTTAAGTACAATGTAGAAAAAGCTATGGGCGGAAAATTTGCAGACCTTATGATATATGGAAATGATGAGTTTCGTAGTAAATGGTTTGCAAAAGAAGATATTTCTGATACAGCTGAATTTGTTTTTCCTAGAAGAAAAATGCCTATTTCTGCAACAATGCTTAGAGGATATCTTCTTTTAAATGATGAAGAAAGTTGGAAAGTCCTAACTCACCCTAATATTCATCCAATGTATCAAACTTTAAGGTCTGAACTTTTGGAAGTACCAGTATATAAAGAAATTTATAATCTACTTTTAGAAAGCAATGATATGTCTATAGATTCTTTTATGAAAATCTACAGTAAATATGAATCTGATGATAGAGCACAAAAAATTGCAAATTTGCAATAATGATTTAAATAAAATTTTAATTTTTCTGCCAATGTTAAATTGGCAGTTTTTTTATACCTATTGCACATTTTCAAGTTTTGTTGTATATTATAGAATATACAATAAAGGAGGTTTACCTTATGTGTGGAATTGTTGGATATATAGGTAATAAGAAAGCCGTACCAGTTCTTATAAATGGTTTGCTTTCTCTTGAATATAGAGGTTATGATTCAGCTGGAATTGCTGTACTTAATCAATCAAATAACGAATATGATTTAAAAGTTGTTAAAGATAAAGGTAGAGTTAAAAATCTAGAGGCTAATCCGGAATTAGATACTTTGTTAGGTACTACTGGTATAGCTCATACAAGATGGGCTACTCATGGTATGCCTTCTAAGGAAAATTCTCATCCTCACCTTGATAACTCTAAAAAGTTTGCTGTTGTTCATAATGGAATAATTGAAAACTATGTAGAGCTAAGAAAAATCCTACAGGACAATGGATATACATTATATTCTGAAACAGATACAGAAGTTATACCAAATTTAATACATATGAATTATAATGGAAATATTTTAGAAGCAGTTTCTAAAACTATGAAATTATTGAAGGGAAGTTATGCAATAGAAGTTATCTCTCCACTATTTCCTGATAAAATAATAGTTGCTAAAAAAGATAGTCCATTAGTTGTTGGAATAGGTAAAAACGAAAACTACGTTGCTTCTGATATTCCTGCTGTTTTAGCTCATACTAACAACTTTTATTTCTTAGATGAACAAGAAATTGCTGTTGTTGAAAAAGATAGTATAAAATTCTATGATATTAATTTAAAAGAAGTTAAAAAGGATATTAAAAATATTGAGTGGGATGCTGAAAGCAGTGAAAAGAATGGCTTTGAAGATTACATGCTAAAAGAAATCTATGAGCAACCTCAAGCAATTAGAGAGACTATTGGTTCAAGATTATCATTAGATGAAAAAGTTAATCTTGAATTAGGTAATATCGATTTTACTAAATTTGATAAAATATACATTGTTGCTTGTGGAACTGCAATGCACGCTGGAATAGCTGCAAAATACTCTTTAGAGAAATTTTGCAAAATACCAACTGAAGTTGATATGGCATCAGAATTTCGTTATAGAAATCCTTTAGTAAATGAGCATACTTTATGCATTTTCATCAGTCAATCTGGTGAGACAGCTGATACAATAGCTGCTTTAAGATTAGCCAAAGAAGCAGGTGCTACAACAATTTCTGTTGTAAATGTTATTGGTAGTTCTATCACAAGATTATCTGATTATACAATATACACTCATGCTGGTCCTGAAATAGCAGTTGCTTCAACTAAAGCATATACTTGCCAAGTTACACTTTTAAATATTTTAGCAATTTATATTGCTGAAGCTTTAGGTTATAATTCAGAAGAATTAAATAAGTTTAAAGTTGATTTATTAGAACTTCCTGACAAAGTTAAAGATGTATTAGAAACGATGGAGCAAGTAAAAGATTTTGCTGAAAAAGTTTATACACAAAAAGATTTATATTTTATTGGAAGAGGTTTAGATTATGCTGTATCTATGGAAGGCTCTTTAAAGCTAAAAGAAATTTCATACATACACTCTGAAGCTTATGCAGCTGGAGAATTAAAACATGGTCCTATTGCCCTAATAGAAAAAGGTACTACTGTTATAGGAGTTGCAACAAGTCCTATAACAACTGAGAAAACTTTAAGCAATTTAGAGGAATCTATTACTCGTGGTGCAAATGTATTGGTAGTTACAAATCAAAATATAAAAAATGGTAAAATTGATTTAATGATTCATATACCAGGTACTAATCCTTATCTTTCACCAGTTTTATCAGTTATTCCTTTACAACTTTTTGCATATTATATTGCAAAAAATAAAAAACTAGATGTTGATAAACCTCGTAACTTAGCTAAATCAGTTACTGTTGAGTAAGATATATAAATATAGTTATTTTCTCAAGCCTTGTTGTCGCAACAAACCTAAAGGTTGTTGCTTCATTCGCGCTACGCTTGGTCGCTACGCGGCTTTTTCAAAAATAACTATATTTATTTTTTATTTAAATTATACCAAATATTTTTAATAGGACTAATAAGCAAGCTCCTGGTATTCCTAATATTCCTACTATTACTGAGTTTATGATACTTAGTCCTATGTGAAAGTTAAAAGATGTTCCAACTAAGTTAATCAAAAAAATAATTAAAGCTCCTAAAAAAGAATTTCCTATTAGTTTTATGATTTTTTTTAATGGAAAAGAAAAATATTTTCCAAATACAATTAAAATTGCTATACAAGCTATAAATGATAAAATAATTCTATTGTCCATCTTTGTCCCACCTTTGATTTAATTGTATGATGGACAAATTGTTTTTATGATAATTTTAAGCAAGTTTTTCTACTTCTATTCCTCTTACTTTTGCAAGCTTTATTAAGCTATCTAACTTTGACTGTATTGCTTTTATTTTGTATATATAATAATCTACTAAGTCATTAGTATTAGCAAATTCAAAATTTCTATTTGCATTAGTAAGCTGAGCTCTGGTGTTTATTATATTTCTTAGTATTTCCTTTTTTTCCTCCTCCTCTGTCATTTCTATAAAAACTTTATCTGTTAAAAACTTTTCTCCCATTCTTCCTCCAATATACTTATAATTTACACTTAATATTATATTCACAAGAATTTCCAAATATTCATTATTTTAGAAATTGTAATTATAATGTAAAATTTTTAAAAGACTTGTATTATTACGAAATAAATGGTAAAATACTATGTATATTTATAGGCTTTTATAAACCTAAATTTAATTTTAAGGAGTGATTATAATGATTGATATTAAACTAATTAGAGAAAATCCAGATTTAGTAAAAGAAAATATCAAGAAAAAGTTTCAAGACCACAAGCTTCCTCTTGTAGATGAAGTAATCGAACTTGATAGGAAAAACAGAGAAGTTACATTAAAAGGAGATAATTTAAGAAGTAATCGTAACTCCTTAAGCAGTCAGATTGGTGTACTTATTAAAAATGGTGAAAAAGAAAAAGCTGAGAAAGTAAAAAAGCAAGTTCAAGATATAAATAAAGAACTTGAAGAAAATGAAAAATTAGAAGCAAAATATAGTGAAGAGATAAAAGCAAGAATGATGAAGATTCCTAACATTATGGATCCTTCTGTTCCTATTGGAAAAGATGATTCTGAAAATGTTGAGGTTCAAAGATTTGGTGAACCTAAAGTTCCTAGCTACGAGGTTCCTCATCATGCTGATATTATTACTGCTTTAGGTGGCTTAGATAAAGAATCAGCAGGTCGTACAAGTGGTGTTGGTTTCTATTATTTATTAGGAAATATTGCAAGACTTCATGAAGCAGTTTTAGCTTATGCTAGAGATTATATGATAAATAATGGTTTTACTTATGCTATACCTCCATTTATGATTCGTTCTGATGTTGTAACAGGTGTTATGTCTTTTGAAGAAATGGATGCAATGATGTATAAAATTGAAGGTGAAGATTTATTTTTAATTGGTACATCTGAACATTCTATGATTGGAAAATTTAAGGACCAAATCGTAAAAAAAGAAAGTTTACCAATAAAGATGACATCATATTCTCCATGTTTTAGAAAAGAGATTGGTTCTCATGGACTAGAAGAAAGAGGATTATACCGTTTACATCAATTTGAAAAACAAGAAATGATTGTTATTTGTGAACCAGAAGAATCAATGGATTACTATAATAAAATGTGGAAATTAACTGTTGATTTCTTTAGAAGTATGAATGTTCCTGTTAGACAACTTGAATGTTGTTCAGGAGATTTAGCTGATTTAAAAGTTAAATCATGTGATGTTGAAGCTTGGTCACCAAGACAACAAAAATATTATGAAGTTGGTAGCTGTTCTACTTTAGGTGACGCTCAAGCTAGAAGACTTGGAATAAGATGCAAAGGTGAAAAAGGTAATTATTATTTACACACTTTAAATAATACTGTTATTGCTTCTCCAAGAGGTTTAATTGCAGTTGTTGAAAATAATTATAATGAAGATGGCAGTGTAACAATTCCAGAAGTTTTAAGACCTTATATGGGCGGACTAGAAAAAATTGAACCAGTAAAATAAATCAAAAAGAAACTGAATAATTTTTATAATTATCAGTTTCTTTTTAAAAATATAGAAAGGAAAATCTATGATAGTAAAAAATCCAAAATTCGAAATATCGGCCGTAAGTGAAAAACAATATCCAAAAGGAAATCTTCCGGAAATAGTTCTAGTTGGGAAATCTAATGTTGGTAAATCTTCTTTTATAAACACAATGCTTAATAGAAAAGCCTTAGCTAGAACAAGTAATACTCCTGGAAAAACAAGACAGATTAACTTTTACAATATTGATGATAAATTTTACTTTGTTGATTTGCCTGGATATGGTTTTAGCAAAATGTCTAAGCAAGAACAGATAAAAGTTGGCAGATTTATTGAAGATTATTTAGTAAGAAGTAATAATATTAGTTTAGTAGTATTTTTAATTGATATCAGACATAGTCCAACTGAAGATGATAAGCTTATGTATAAATATATTATAGACAATAACTTACCTTGTATAGTTGTTGCAAATAAAGCTGATAAGATTGCTGTTACAAAAGTGGATGAGCAAGTTAAAGTATTATCAAATGAACTTAATCCGCTTCATGATTTAACATTTTTACCTTTCTCATCTGAAAGAAAAATTTACACTGATAAATTGTGGAACATTATTGACCTATATATTTAGTAAATTTTTTAAAAAGTAGGAATTAAAATATGAGGCTGCTGAAAAAGTAGCATAAAAAAATAGCGAATTGGAAATTAATTTTTCTGATTTGCTATTTTTTATGTTTAA
>CANRBH010000039.1 GCA_947628825.1 uncultured Clostridia bacterium
TTTTTAGTCTTTTCATCGTTGTGGTAAATTGCTCTACTACTAATCATTTCTGTAACTACTAATCCTGGATTAAACTTTTCACAAATAATACGAAAAGCCCTATCAGTTAATCCTGCCATAGGGCCTAAAATAATATTATTATTTAATTCTAAATTTCCTATTTTTATTTTGTTTTTGACCAAAATTCTCCGTCCCTCTTGTTCCATAAATATTGCTTTTTGCCTTCTTCCACTTATATTTAAAAGTATTGCTATCATTATAAAATTACTTAGCAAAGAACTTCCTCCATAACTTACAAATGGAAGTGGCACTCCTGTTATTGGAAGTAATCCCATTGTCATTCCTATATTTTCAACCATATGGAAGAAGAAGATTCCTGCTATACCTGCTGCTATTATTGTTCCTAAATCATCTTTTGCAGTTTTAGATACATATAGGGCCTTTGTTATGAGTATTACATATAATATAACTACTGCTCCTGCTGCAATAAAACCAAGTTCTTCTCCAATAACTGAAAATATGAAGTCAGTTGATTTTGGATATAGAAATCCTAGTTGAGTCTGATTTCCTTTCAATAGTCCCATTCCAAGCAACTCTCCTGCTCCTATTGCAATCTTTGATTGTGTTAGATTGTATCCTGAACCTCTTGGATCAAGTTCTGGATTTAAAAATACATCTATTCTTTTTTTTGCGTGTTCTGGTAATACAAATTTATACAAAACCGGTACTGCTATAGCAACTAATAATACTGAAACTATAATGTACTTTTTATCTATTCCTGCAACAAATAGCATAAATAAAAATGCTACAATAAATGCAATAGCTGTTCCATAGTCTGGTTGCTTTACTATTAAGACAACTGGTATTAAAAATAATATTAATAGTATAAACAGCCTTGTTGGTCTACTTATTTCTTTTGGTCCTTTCTTCTTCATTCTAGACATTATAAGTCCTAACAAAAGAATTACTATTATTTTAGCAAACTCTGATGGTTGTATTGAAAATGAACCAAAGTTAAACCAGCTTGTTGCTCCTGAAATAGGCTCCGTAAATAAAACCGCAACTAAACTCGCTATTGCAAAAAGATAAAGAACAGGTGATATTTTTGAAATAGTATCATAATCAATAAGTATAAATATTATCATAAATGGAATGCTTACACCTATCCAAGTTAATTGTTTTCTAAATTCTTCTTGATTTGTACTTTCTGTTGCTGAATAAATCGCAAATAATCCTATTATTACTAATAGGATTGTGCATATTAATATAGACCATTCAAGATTTTTAGTTATCTTTTTTTTCATTGTTCTCCTCTTGCAATTTTACTTTTGTGTTATTTAGTATCTTTACTTTCATTGTTTTCTTTTTGATTTACTTTATTAGAAACATCTTTTTTGTCTTCTTTTTTTGGTGCTTTCTTATTTTCTTTTCTGTCTTTATTTTTTACTTTATTATCTTCCTTTTTTTCTATTTTTTTATTTTCTTCTATTTTGTTTCCTTTTGAGTCAGTTTTAGTTTTCTCTACTTTTGATTTATTATTCTCTTCCTTTTTATTTTTTTCACTTTCTTTGCCTATTTCTTCTAGTTTAATCTTATTTGTTTTCTTTCTTGTTTCACTCTTAATTCCTACAATAGGAATATTAGCATAAAGTGCTGGAGCTCCTGTTGTTCCGTCACTATTTTGCTTATTAGTTAATTTAACATCCATTGCTTTTTCATCAATGTCTATGTATTTCTTTATTACTTCAATTATTTCTTGTTTCATCATATCAAGAAAGTCAGCTGATACATTTGCTCTATCTTGCAAAAGAACTAAGTGTAATCTTTCTTTTGCTTCATCCTTGTTTAGTCTATTAGGATCATTTTTCTTTCCTAATTTTTTGAAAATATTTTTTATGTTCTTAAACATTTTCCTTCCTCCATCTAAAGTATTCTATTTTTTATGATTCCTTCTCAATCTACTCCAGAATCCTTCTTTCTTTCTACCAGGTATAGTTACTTCTATGTTTTCTCCTAATATTCTTCTGGCTATTTCAACATATGCCTTACCTGATGGTGCTTTTTTATTTGATACAGCTGGTTCCCCTTTATTTGTTTGTGTTATTATATTTTCATCCTCTGGTATAACACCTAATAAATCTATTGATAATAAATCTAATATATCTTCAACATCCATCATTTCGCCTTTTTTTACCATTTCTGGTCTTAACCTGTTTATTATTAGCTCTGGATTCTTTATTTCCGAAGCTTCTAATAAACCTATTATTCTATCAGCATCACGAATTGATGATATTTCTGCATTTGTTACAACTATTGCTCTATCAGCACCTGCTATCGCATTTTTAAATCCCTGCTCTATTCCTGCAGGACAATCTATTAGTATAAAATCAAATTCATCTTTTAATTTCGAAGTTAATTCTTTCATCTGTTCTTCATTTACGGAAGTCTTATCTCTAGTTTGTGCTGCTGGTAATAAAAATAAATCAGTAAAACGTTTATCTTTTATAAGAGCTTGTCTTAATTTACATTTTCCTTCAACAACATCAACTATATCATATACTATTCTATTTTCTAGTCCCATAACAACATCAAGGTTTCTCAGACCAATATCAGTATCAATTAGAACGACTTTTTTTCCTCTAACTGCTAGGGCTGCACCTAAATTGGCAGTTGTAGTTGTTTTACCTACTCCACCTTTTCCTGATGTTATGACTATAATTTCACCCATATTTTCCTCCTTGTAATTTTACACTAATTACATATCTATTATATTTACATTTTTTATAAAAGTCAATGTAAAAACACAAAATTGTTACAAAAATATTACAAAAATATTATACTTTCTTTACATCATTCATTTTTCATGTTATAATTATATTATTGATGTTTATATTTTTGATTTTCTTAAGGAGGTATCTTTATGTCCCGGATGTCAAATGCAGATTTTGAGCGTATCAGGCTCAAAATTTCAATTTGCGACAACCTTACCGTTCTTTTAAAGTGTTTCAACTTCGGGGATCCTAGAGTCACTGAGTGTGTCCAAAAAAGGTTTGACTGCCTTGCTAATGAAATCAGCGATTTCCGTGATTCCGAATTTATTGCCAAAAAGCTTAAAGCCAGTCAGGTATAGCCAAAAGCCCAATTTCATTCGCTTGAAATTGGGCTTTTAATTTTATAAATTATTTAACTTTAATACTTTTTTATTCTTCATTTTCTACTTTTTCTTCTACTTGATTTTCTTCACTATTTTCACCATCTTCATTTACAAGTTCTAAGCTAGCTATTGAAACTTCATAAGCAACTCTAGGTTCAACAGTTCCATCTTCATGTTTCTTTTCATAATTCCTTGATTGAACTCTACCTACTATCTTAACTTCAGTTCCGACTTCCATTTTTGAGCAGAATCTTGCATTTCTTCCCCATGCAATACAAGGAATATAATCAGATTTGTTATATGCTCTATTTACGGCAAGTAGTATGTCTGCTATTTCTCTTCCAAATGGTGTCTGTCTGTAGATAGGTGGTTTGCAAATATATCCTATTAAAACAACTTCATTTGATATAAAATCTTTACTTGCAATCACTTCTTCTTCTTGATTTTCTAAAAATTCAATGTCTTTAGCAAAAACAGTTAAAATTAGTCTATTCTTTTCTTTTTCATAACTGTTATAAGATCTAAATTGACCTCTTACTTTTACCTTCTTATCTACTATTAATTCTTCTTCTTTGAATAATCTTTCAGAAATTGTTATTGGTATAACATCTGCATTTCCACTTAATCTTGGTACACTTAGATTAAATGTATAAAATTTTTCTCCATATATTTCATGGCTGAATACTTTTTCATTTGTTATTTTTCCTACTAACACTAAATTGTTATTCTCTACATAATTTGTTTCCAATTTGTTTTCCTCCTTAAATTTTGTTCTTGTGTATCTTAATATTTTTAACGCTAATTATTATTATACTACAAAATTTTTGTTTTGTCTACATAAAAAGTTGATTTATTTCTTATTTTTGTAATTTTTTTGTAATATTTCCAATTACTTACTTAATGTATTACTTTTGCTTACTACATTTAAAGTAGTATTTTCGCTTATCTCTTTAATGTTTTTATTCGTTTCATTTAATGCACTATTTACATCTATGTCCTTCATATTTGTATTATTTCCATCAATTGAATTGTTATCATTTATACTTTCTTGAACATTATTTTGCTCTACAATATTAGCTGAAGTTTTAAGTATTTCATCATTTCTTTTAGTTATAGCAAATGACATTATAAATAAAAAGGCTACAGTACTTAGAGATATTAGATATGACACAATTTTATCTTTGCTAAAAACCATAAACATAAAATTACCTCCAACTAATTTATATTCATATTAATTGGAGATTATTACTTTATTTAAATAATTTATAACTTTTTGATTTTTTCTACTGTAAACTCTTTTCCACAGTTTGTACACTTTCCTACTGCTTTGCTAATCTTTTCTCTTTTTTTCTTGTCTTTTCCTAGAATGTTTTTCTTGTCTTCTTTAGTTGTTTTTAATATAATTCTATTATCTATCCATACAACTGAATTCCATTTTTTGCAGTTTTTACATGTTCTTTGATTTGAATCATAACCAAATAAAAATACAAAAAAGAATATGGCAAATGGAATAAGTAAATAATCTAATTTAAATATAAAAATATAAATTAATGATAAAATGATTAAAAGTATCAATGGTATTGTAAATAGTGTTAATTTATGTATTTTAGCATCTTTTTCATTTTCTTTTAATTCCTTTTCACTAACTTCTCTTTCTTTTATTTTCTTTATATCATCTAATTTTTTCATTTAATTTCTTAATATAAAATATAACCAATTAAGTTTTATTTTATACTTATTCTCCTTCTTAAAATTTTTACATTATCATTTTATCATATTTTACTTTTAAAATAAATAGAAAATTTCAGAAAAGCCAGATTACCTTAAAGATTAAAGTAATCTGACTTTATTGTGACCCATATAATCGTTGATGCGAAATCGAAAAGTTTCGATTTCGGCAACGATTTATAATTGAAATAATAATTATATAAGACCCATTTTCTTCATCATTTTCTTTCCTTGTTTCATCATTTTATTAGGTCCCATTGTACATTCTGCATATAACATTGCTGCTCCTGCAGCTATTGTCATACCAGCTATCATTCCTTTAACAAATTTCATAATTATTACCTCCTAAGATTATTATGTCTTTTTTATATACTTTCTATACCAACAAATTGATTGATATATTGCAATTAGTATTATAAATATTGCAAATGCTTTTCTAAGTATTGTTACATCTATTTTGTTTGCAAAAATTGAACCTCCCATTGCACCAATAACTCCAGCTATTGTAAGTGGAATTGCTACTTTCCATTTAAGCATATGATTTTTTACATTGACAATTGTTGCAATAATTGATGTTGGAACAAAAAATATAATGTTACTAGCTTGTGCAACTAATTGATTTACTCCAAAAAAACATGTTAAAAAAGTTATAAGTATTGTTCCACCACCCATTCCCATTCCGCTTACTATTCCTGAAACAAGTCCTATTAAAATCTCTTTCATTTATTAAATGTTAAAATGGCTGCATAGATTAAAAATATAATGAAGATTAAAGATAAATATTTATCATTTATTTTTTTTAATATTTTTGCTCCTATCCAGCCTCCTATTAAACCTCCTATTCCACAAAGTATACCCATTCTAAAATCAATGTTTCCAGCTTTATTATAAAAAAACATACTTGTAAGTACCATTGGCAATATGCTAAAAATAGCTATTGCTCTAGCTTCTTTTTCTTCAGTTTTGACAAAATAAACTAAGCCTGGTACGGCAATAAGTCCTCCTCCTGATGCAAACATTCCACTTAAAAAACCAGTACAAAGACCCAATATTATAATTTTAAATTTCGATTTATTTTTCTCTTTCAGTTTCATATATTTATTTTTTCTTGTGTTTAATTTTTTATACAATTTTAAATTAAAAAACATAAATATAATTATTTTTGAATAGCCGCGTAGCGACCAAAAAAATAGATGCTTAAATTTAAATTTTAAGTATCTATTTTTATTTCTTTTGGTGTTACCTTCTTTACTTTTTTTGACATTTCATATTCTTGTACTTCGTTCCACCTCATTACTTTTATATCTTTATATTTATCTAAAACTTCTTTATATTTATCATATTCTTCTTCCCAAACAGATTCAGGGATTTTATCAAATGCATCAAATATTTTCTCTGCTTCTGCAAGATATATAACCTGTTCTTGTGGTGACATTTTATCATATCTTTTTGCAAATGCTGACAGTTTATCTAAACTATCATTTGCTTTTATAAAAGATACAAAATCTTTTATGTTTATTCCAGCCATACGCATTTGCATAACAGACATTGCAAATAAAATAACTATAAATATTAGTAATATGAATATTATTGCTAAAATAGTCATTTTTTTCTCCTTATCTTTAGAATTTCACAAATTTATTATAACATTAGTTTTTACCATTTGCAACAATATATACTTTAAAAAATGAACCCTCCTTATTAAACTTTTTTGTCTAATAATTTGGGTTCACTTCATTTGTGGTACTCATTTTTTGCTATTTAATTACTATTTCATCATCCTTAGAAGTTATTTCTACTTTCTTTCCTACTTTTTTATCAAGCATTGCTTCTGCTATCTTATCCTCAACCATAGTTTGAATTGCTCGTCTTAGAGGTCTTGCTCCATAAGAATCATCAGTTCCTTTTTTAGCAATAAGGTCTTTTGCTTTATCATCAACTTCTAGTTCTATTTCTTGGGCGTTTAATAATTTCTTAACATTGTTTATCATTAAATCAACTATGCTTCTAATTTGTTCTCCATTTAATTTATGGAATACTATAATTTCATCTATACGATTTAAGAACTCTGGTTTAAATTCTTTCTTTAATTCACCCATTACTTCTTTCTTTATGTTTTCATATTCTTTTGTTTTGTCAGCTTCATCTTGCATGCTTGTAAATCCTAGAGTCTTTTTCTCAGTAATCATTCTTGCACCAACATTTGATGTCATTATTATTACTGTATTTTTGAAACTAATTGTTCTTCCTTGATTATCTGTAAGTCTTCCATCATCTAATAATTGTAAAAGCATATTCATTACATCTGGATGTGCTTTTTCTATTTCATCAAATAGAATTACTGAGTATGGTTTTCTTCTAACTTTTTCAGTAAGTTGTCCTGCTTCATCATATCCAACATATCCTGGAGGAGCTCCAATTAATTTAGCTGTTGAATGTGCTTCCATATATTCTGACATATCTATTCTTATCATTGCATCTTCAGTTCCAAATAGGCTTTCTGCTAAAGCTTTAGAAAGTTCTGTTTTTCCAACACCTGTTGGACCTAAGAATAAAAATGAACCTATTGGCTTATTAGGATCTTTTAATCCCATCCTACTTCTTTTTATTGCTTTTGCTACACTTGATACAGCTTCATTTTGTCCAATAACTCTTTTATGCAGATTTTCTTCTAGATTTTTAAGTTTCTCATTTTCACTTTCTGAAACTTTTGAAACTGGTATACCAGTCCATGCTGCAACTACATCTGCAATATCATCATATTCAAGATTCTGTACAACTTTTGAATTTTTATTTTCCCATTCCTTCTTTGCCTTTTCATAATCTTTTTTCATTTTGTTTTCTTCATCTCTTAATTTTGCTGCTTTTTCAAAATCTTGTACCCTTATTGCATCTTCTTTTTCTTTATCAGTTTTTTCAATGTCTTCCTTAATCTTTCTTACTTCATCAGGTTCTGTATAATTCTTCATTTTAACACGAGATGCCGCTTCATCCATTAAGTCAACAGCTTTGTCTGGTAAGAATCTATCATTTATATATCTTGAAGAAAGTTCTACTGAAGCTTTAATTGCATCATCTGTAATTTTAACATTATGATGTGCTTCATATTTATCTCTCAAGCCATTTAAAATCTGTATTGTTTCTTCTTCTGTTGGTTCATCAACAGTAACTCTGCTAAATCTTCTCTCTAATGCTGCATCTTTTTCAATGTATTTCATATATTCTTTTAAAGTAGTTGCACCAATTAATTGAATCTCTCCCCTTGCTAAAAGTGGCTTTAAAATATTTGCTGCATCAACAGCTCCTTCTGCAGAACCTGCTCCTACTATTGTATGAACTTCATCTATAAATAAAATTACATCTTTAGCTTTTTGAACTTCTTTCAAACATTTTTTTATTCTTTCCTCAAAATCTCCTCTGTATTTAGCTCCTGCAACCATACTTGAGATGTCTATTGAAACAACTCTTTTTCCTTTTAAAAGTTCTGGAACATCACCAGTTACTATTCTTTCTGCTAGTCCTTCTACAACTGCTGTTTTTCCAACACCTGGTTCTCCTATTAAGCAAGGATTATTTTTTGTTCTTCTTGATAAAATTTGTATAACTCTTTGAATTTCATCCTTTCTTCCTATAACAGGGTCAAGCTTTCCCTCCTCTGCTCTTTTAGTCAAATCAGTACCATATTGATTTAATGTAGGAGTTGAATTAAAGCTACTATGTGTTTCAGTTCTTGTAGTCTTTGTTTTATGTTCTTCTTCTTCATTTATAATTTTAAGAATATCATCATAAAGAGCTTGTGGGTTAGCATTAAGTTCTAATAAAATTCTTGCAGCAACACTATCTCCTTCTCTCAATATTCCAATTAAAACATGTTCTGTACCAATTTGCTCACTACCAGTTCTTCTAGCTTCTATAAAAGCATTTTCTATAACCTTTTTACTTCTAGGAGTAAATCCAATACTTTCTGGGTCTTCTATTGGTTCTTCTGTTCCTAAAATATCTTCTATTTCTTGTCTAATTGCATCTGAATGAATATCTTGATTTTCAAGAACTTTACTTGCTATTCCTGTTCCTTCTTCAGCTAGTCCATATAAAATATGCTCTGAACCAATATAATCATGTCCCAATTCCATAGCTAATTCTTGTGCTAATTCTAGAGCTTTTTCAGCTCTTGCTGTAAATTTATAATACATCTATTCATCCTCCTTTATAATTTCTTTAATAATATTTGCTCTTTCTATGTCTTGCTCATATACAGATAATCTTTTTCCTAATCTTTTTTGAATGCAAGCAGGCTTTGTTTCTAGCATAAGTTTTGCAACTTTGCTATCATTAAGTTCTTTGATTATACCTAAATCAGTTCCAAGTTTAACACTAGAAAGAAGTTCTCTTGTTTCTTCTTCTGAGATTTTTCTTGCATTAGAAACAAGTCCAAAATCTCTGTAAATTCTATCTTCTAAGTCTAGTCCTTTTTTTCCTAAATATTTTCTAGCTAGTCGTTCTTGTTCAATAATCTTTTGAGATATTAATTTTAAATTCTTAGTAATTTCCTTTTCTGTAACACCTAAAGTTTGATTATTAGAAATCTGATAGATATCTCCTTCTGCTTTAGAACCTTCACCATATACTCCTTTTACAGACATACCTAAGTTATTAACTGCATTTAAAACTTTCCTAATGTTTCCTGTAACAGTTAATGCTGGTAAGTGACACATTACCGAAATCTTTAAACCTGTTCCAACATTTGTTGGACAGGCTGTAAGATATCCATATTTTTTACTAAAACTGTATGGAATTAAGTTTTCTAGCTTTTGGTCTATTTCTATTGCTAAGTTCATTAAATTTTCTAGTTCTATTCCTGAACAGAATACTTGTAATTTAATATGGTCTTCTTCATTTATAACTATACAAATATTTTCTTCATCATTTAATATAATTGCAGAATAAGGATTTTTTGACTTAGCAAACTCTGGACTTATTAAATGTTTCTCTACTAATACTTCTTTGTTTATATCATCTAAATCTTTTAAATCAATAAATTTTAATCCATATCCTAAAGAAGAAACTATACTTTTTAATTTAGAATATACTGTTTTTAATTCTTCTTCTTTGCATTTTCCTACAAAAGGAATCCCTTCTATATTTCTTGAAAGTCTAACTCGTGAACTAATTATTACATCTGAATCTTTTCCACTTTGTAAATACCAATTCATTATTTATTCATCTCCTTTATCTCATCTCTTATTTTAGCAGCATCTTCATAACGTTCTTCTTTAATAGCTTTTTCTAATTCTTTTTCAAGTTTTTCCTTCTTGTCTTCTTCCGGATTTTCCTTCTTTTCAATTTTGCTATCTTCTATCTTTATTTTTTCTGCCTTTCCATTAGGACCTCTGCCTATATGTTTAGCTGTTCCATGAAGATTTTTTAAAAGTGAATCTATTGGATTTGAAAATGTTTCGTAGCAATCACTACAACCAAATACTCCTGTATTTATAAAATCATTATAAGTCATTCCACAAGTTTTACACTTAACTTCATTTGTTTGTAACATTGGTAGAAACTCTGTTTCTGCATAATCATTAAAGAAATCTCCTAAAAAACTGTTAAAGTTTATTGGAAGTTCTATATCTTCTACTCCTAACTTTTTAGCACAATGACTGCAAAGTGCTATCTCCTTTTTTACACCATTTATTATTTGTGTATATCTAATATTAGCCTCATTTTTTCCACAATTTTGACACAACATATAAATTTACCTCCTTTATTAAACTAAATTTATAAGCATATTTTTAAATATTTTTGCTCTTAATTCATCTTTGTTGTTTTTTACTGTATTTAATACTTTATCATTTGTAGCTCCTTTTATAAGTCTTGCAATTTTTTCATCAATTACTCCATAATCAAGAAAGTTATTTACAAATATATCTACCTCTTTTGCACTTATTGTATTTCCTATGCTTGTGATAATATGCATTAAGTAATCACTTTGTGTTAAATTAACCTTCTTTATTTTGATGTAACCTCCACCGCCTCTTTGACTTTCAACATAATAGCCATGAATTGGTGTAAATCTTGTTGATATTACATAGTTGATTTGTGATGGTACACAGTTAAAATGTTCTGCTAAGTCATTTCTTTGTATTACTGCTTGGTTGTCATCTTCTAGCATATCTTTGATGAATTCTTCTATTATGTCAGATATTCTCATCTTTTCATCTCCTCGTATAATATGTTTATAAGGTTTATTTAATATAGATTTTATAAACATATTCTTTATTTTATATTTTATTTTAAATAACCTTTCTATTTGGACTATTCTTTAGTATAATTTCATTAGATATTACATAAGGCAAACT
>CANRBH010000040.1 GCA_947628825.1 uncultured Clostridia bacterium
GAAATTGTAAAAGAAGCGGTAAAAAATGATATTGACATTATTCCAATTCCGGGAGCATGTGCTTTAATAAATGCTTTGATTGCATCAGGATTAGATACAAAAGAATTTAGCTTTTATGCATTTTTACCATTAAATAAAAAATTAAGAAAAGAAAAATTGGAGCAAATAAAAAAAGATGGTAAAACTTCTATTATTTATGAAGCTCCTCACAGACTAATTTCAACATTGCAAGAAATTAAGCAGTTACTTGGAAATAGAAATATTGTTGTAGCAAAAGAATTAACAAAAATACATGAAAAATTTATAAGGGGAACTGTAGAAGAAATTTTAGAAAAGATAGAAAATCCTAAAGGTGAATATATATTTGTTATTGATGGAGAAAAAATAAAAGAAGATAATAAATTAAATGAATTAAGTTTAGAAGAACATTATAAATTTTATGAAATACAAGGATTAGATAAAAAAGAAATAATTAAAAAAGTTGCAAAAGATAGAAATGTAAATAAAAATGAAATTTATCAACATTTTTTAAATAAATAAAATATTAAATTATGGAGCATTTTTTTATTTTATGATATAGTTGAAAAAATCGTACTATTAGAAGGAGAATAAAAATGAAAAAATATTTAGACTTTTTTATTAAAGGTTTGTATGCAGGAATTATGATAGGAATTGGAGGAGTAGCATATTTAGCAATACCTAATAAGATGGTAGGTTCATTTATTTTTTCAATAGGTTTACTTACAGTTTGTATGTATAGCTTGAATTTATATACAGGAAAAATAGGTTATATATTAGTTAATAAATTAAGCTATGTTGTAGAATTAATAATTTCATTATTAGGAAATTTTGTTGGAACATTTTTAGTTGGAAATTCAATGAGACTTACTAGATATACGAATCTTATTGAAACAGCAAAAGAAATAGTAAATGTTAAACTAAATGATAGTGTACTTAGTATATTAATTTTATCAATTTTTTGTGGAATTATAATGTATATAGCAGTTAATAATTACAAAAAAGAAAATAGCGATATAGGAAAATACATAATAATTTTAATGGGTGTTATGGCATTTATATTATGTGGTTTTGAACACTGCGTAGCAAATATGTTTTATTTTAGTATTGCAGGAGTTTGGAATTTAAAAGTATTCTTATATTTGTTAGTAATGATTTTAGGAAATAGTTTAGGCTCTATATTAATTGCTTTATACTATAATAGATTTGATGTGAAATTGATAAAAAGTAAAAATAAATAAAAATAAAAAAATATACCAAAATAAATTGGTATATTTTTTTATTTGGACATATATATATTAACGAGGTGTTTTAATTTGAACTATTTATGGCCAATAATAATAATTATATCTTTTGCATTTGCAATAATAAGTGGAAATATACAAAATTTAAACAATTCTATTTTCTCATCAGTTTCAGATGTAGTAAAATTATCACTTACTTTAGTAGGAAATATGTGTTTATGGTGTGGTCTAATGAAAATTATACAAGAAACTAAAATTATGAATTATTTAATGAAAATATTAAGACCAATATTAAATTGGTTATATCCAGATGCAAAAGATAATAAAAATGCAATGGAAGCAATTTCAATAAATACAGTTTCTAATTTCCTAGGAATAGGAAATGCAGCAACTCCAGCAGGATTAAAAGCAATGGAAGAATTACAAAAAGATAATAAAAATAAAGAGGAATTATCTAATGCAATGATAATGTTAATAGTTTTAAATACAACATCAATTCAATTAATTCCAACAACGGTAATTGCTATAAGGTCAGCCTTAGGTTCGCCGAATCCATCAAATATTATAGTGCCAATATGGATATCAACAGTAGCAGGAACAGTAACTGGTGTAATTATTACTAAAATTTTATTAAGAAAGAAAAAATTTAATAATTCTTAATCAAATTATTACTTTAGAGAGGAATGATTGTAATTATGATTTATTTTTCAGCTGTGGTTATTCCTTTAATTATATCAATAATAGTATTTTGTGGTTTATCAGAAAATAAAAAAGTATATGATTTATTTTGTGATGGGGCAAAAGAGGGAATAAAAATGACCATTAAAATGTTCCCAACTCTAATAGGAATATTTTTAGCAATAGGAATGTTAAGGAGTTCTGGACTTTTAGATTTTCTATCTAATATATTAGGAAATTTTTTAAAATATTTAAATGTTCCTTCTGAAATAATACCACTTGCATTTATCAAACCTATATCAGGAAGTGCTTCAATGGCGTTAGCGACAGATTTAATAACCAAATACGGAACAGAAACAAGAATAGGAATGATAGCTGCTACAATTATGGCTGCATCTGAAACAACTTTTTATGTTATAGCAGTTTATATGAATCAAATAAAAGCAAAAAAAAGTAGGAATGTAATTATTCCTGCAATTATAGCTGATATTGTAAGTATTTTAACAGCAATATTGATTATAAGATAAAAAATTTACATACTTAAAGTACAGTAATTTCAATGCTTAAGCATAGATTTGTCGAATTTTGTCGTACGATTTTTGTTGACAAATGGTAAATTATGGTGTAACATATAATCATGAACGATTTATATGAACAAGACATTATATACTATGTGATTTTATATTTCTTAATAAATTATTTAGTCAGAAAGTTTATTTCTAAAATAATATCTAAGATAATATCCAAGAAATATTTAAATAAATAGTTTTTAATTTTGTAGAGGAATAGGAGACAAGTTACCTCCATTATTTGTCTGATTGTACCCATTCACTAACCGGGTAAAATAACTTTTCTTCTTAATAGGTTAGTAAAATTTTATTTAGTGCCCCCAAACATTAAAATTTGATTCCTCTACAAAAATTTTAATATATATATTTACTAATGATGATATTTTTCGTTATTGTTTATTTTAAAACTTCTAAAAATCTGTTCAAGTAGAAATACCCTAATAAGTTGGTGAGGAAAAGTCATTTTAGAAAAACAAATCTTTTCATTACACCTATTTTTCAATGTATCATTCATACCAAGAGAACCACCTATAATAAATGTAATAGAGCTATTTGTGATTTGTAAGGAAGATAATTTTTCAGCAAATTCTTCAGATGTATACATTTTTCCACTTAAATCTAAACATATATTGTAGGAGTTTTTTGGAATATGTGCAATAATTTTCTCACTTTCAGAATCCTTTATTTGATTAATAATAGAATCATTTAATTTATCAGGAATATTTTTATCAGGAAGTTCAATAATATTTAAACTGCAATATTTAGAAAGTCTTTTTGAGTATTCATTTATTGCATCTTTTAAATAATTTTCCTTAAGTTTTCCAACAGCAACTATATTTATTTTTAACATATATACCTCTTATTTATAATTCTATTACTTTATTAGGTTTATTTCTATCTGCTACTTGAAGTTTTAATTTATCAACATCAACTTTTCTTGAAATAATACTAGTCATTACTGTTTGATAGGCAAGTTCAGGAAAATTATTATGCTCACTTAAATGACCAAGCATGATATTTTTCATACCAGATTTAACAAGTTCAGTTATAGTCAAACCAGCGTCCTCATTTGAAAGATGACCATTAGGACCTAAAATACGCCTTTTTAACATATATGGATATTTTGAACATTTAAGCATATCTGGTTCATAGTTTGATTCTAGTAAAAGAAAATCGCTTTCATCTAATTTACGTAATAATTTATTATCAATATGTCCAATATCTGTTGCAACAGTCATTTTTTTATTATCATAAAATAAATTAAAACCACAAGGATCTGCAGCATCATGAGGAATCGAAAAAGGAAATACTTTTATATCACCAACTTCGAATTTTTCATTTGACTTAAACTTTATTTTTTTGTCATCAGAAATATTTTGTTTAATTTTAGTAAATGTAGAATTGTTAGCATAAACAGGAATATTGTATTTTTTACATATAGTAGCTAAACCTTTAACATGGTCAGAATGTTCATGAGATATTAAAATTCCATCGATTTGATTTATATTAACATCAATTGAATTAAGAGCTTCTTCTAATTTTTTAGAAGAAACTCCACAATCAACTAACAACTTAGTATTATCTGTTTCTACAAACGAGCAATTACCTGAACTGCCACTATATAAATTACAAAATTTAAACATTAGTACATCCTATTCTACAATTAAATTTTACTTTTGATATTATTCATTAACTCTTTCAATTTTAGTGCCAAGTTTTCTAAACTTTTCTTCAATATGCTCATAACCTCTATCTATAAAATGAATATTATATAATTCACTTACACCATCAGCAATGATACCTGCAACTAAAAGAGCAGCACCTGCACGTAAGTCAGTTGCATATAAAGGCGCACCTATTAAATGGTCAACACCTTCAAATACAGCTGTTTTTCCTTGAGCTGTAATTTTAGCACCCATTTTAATAAGTTCATTTGTATATTGAAATCTTGAATCCCATATACTCTCATTTATAATACTTGTCCCATTTGCAATAGAAAGAGCTACTCCCATTTGTGGTTGTAAGTCAGTTGGAAAACCTGGATAAGGTAGAGTTTTTATATTAGTAGGATGAATTTTACCAGATGAACTAACCCTAATTGAATCACCAAAGTTTTCTATTTTTCCACCCATTTCTAGAATCTTAGCAGATAAAGAATCCATATGCTCATAAATACAATTTTTTATTAAAATATCTCCACCAGAAGCTAATGCTGCAATCATAAATGTACCAGTTTCAATTTGGTCGGGTACAATTGAGTATGTATGATTTCCTGTAAGCTTAGAAACACCATTTATTTTAATAATATCTGTACCAGCACCTCTTATATCAGCTCCAACAGTATTTAAAAAGTTAGCAACGTCAACGATATGAGGTTCTTTAGCGACGTTATTTAAAACTGTAGTACCTTCTGCTAAAACTGATGCTAATATTAAATTTATTGTTGCACCAACAGATACAACATCAAAATATATTGTAGAACCAGTTAGTTTTTTGGCATTAGCTGATATTCTACCTTGCTCGCAATCAACTTTAGCACCTAATAATTCAAAACCTTTAATATGTTGGTCAATAGGTCTTGCTCCTAAATTACATCCACCAGGAAGACCGACCTCAACATCTCCACATCTGCCAAGCAAAGCTCCTAAAAGATAATATGAAGCTCTAAACTTGCTTGTCATTTCAAGAGGGGCATGAGTACAATTTAGACTTCTTGAATCAACAACAACTGTATGTTCATTTGTCCAAGTTACACTTGCTCCTAGAGAAGATAATATTTTACATATGATTTTTACATCACTTATATTAGGTACATTTTCTAAAGTAGTAATTCCATCTATTAAAAGAGTAGCTGGTAAAATAGCTACAGCTGCATTTTTTGCACCGCTAATTTCAACTTCTCCAACTAATCTTGTATTACCATGAATAATAAACTTTTCCAATACTAATTCCCCCAGTCGTATTTGTCAACTAATATATAACATATAATTAGTAAATTTACAAGTTTTTTAATAAATTATTACTATTTATCTGCTAATTTAAAATTAAAGTTTTTAAATAATTCAACAATTTTGAATTTAAATTTAACAAACAAATTGTTTTCTGAAACGACTGAATAATCTTCTTCGGATAAATTTTCTTGTAAATTTTCTTTAGACTCATCAGGGACAACTCCTGAAGTAACATCAACAAAGCATAAAGGAGGGAACATCACACACCACCAATTTTGTCCACTAGCACTTCCAATCTTTACTCTTAAAGCATCATAATATCCACTAGGAAAACTTATATCTCCATAAGTTTTTGTAGGAAATTCAAAATTACCAATCTCAACATTAACATCATAATTATATCCATTCTCTACGATAACGTCTTTAGCAATCTTTTTAAAATCTTCTATATGATTTTGAGCACAATTTATAACTTCTTCCTTATTAGATAGATTCATACTTAAACTATTCATATAAGAAATTAAAGAATCTCTAACTTTATATTTTAAAGCTTGATCTTCTTTAGAATCACTATTAGCTATAACGTGTAATCTAAATACGCTAGAACTCAAATCACTAGATACTTCTTGAGCATAAGAAGATGCAGATAATGTTATAAATATACCGAAAAGTAAAACTAATATAAGAAGATTTCTCTTTATATTGAAATTATATTTTCCAATTTTAAAGCTAAAAAATTGCTTATTTTTATTAGAATTATTGTCCATTATACTATCCTTTCTAAATAAATTTAATTTTCATTTTTACATGAAATTTCTATTTATTAAAATTATTACCTTAAAAAAAATTTTTATACTATTTTGGAAAAAATTTTATGTCGAATTTTTGCATACGATTTATCTTGTAACAATATTGACATTTTTGTAATATAGTGGTAATATTTACCAAGAAAGGAGACAAAAATGAAGGTAGAAAAATTATGTAATTTTTATGCTAGTAAATATCATTTAAGCATTATATTACTTGAATATTTAAAGGAGAAAAAATCAAAAAAATATAGTGTAGTAACTTTTCTACAAGATGAAATAGAAGATGAATTGAATGTATTAAGAAATAAATATAAATATGACATAAATTTAACAAAAGATGTAGATTTCAAAGCAACAAAAGATATATATAGAAAAGAAATAGATTCTTCTAAAAATACAATATTTATAGTAGAAGGAAATTTAAATTATATTAATGAAGCAAATGAATATATAGATTCTTTTTTAGAAAAAAATTCGAATGCAAAAATAGTAAATTGTTATAATTTTTCACATCAAAAGCAATTTATGAGAGATATAATTGCAAAAAGTGATAAAATTTTATTCACAACTGGTGAAAAAGTAATTGACTAATTTTTTATATTGTTATAATATATAGAGTATCTAAAAAAATTAGTGTATCGTTTTTAGATGTGAATGGCATGAAGTGTCTATCGTGGCCGAAGCCATATATTAAAAGTGGCAAAGGAGAAGTAAAAAATGGACGAAAAATTAAAGCAAATTAAGCAGACTTTAGAGAAATATGGCCAGGAACAACTATTAGATGAATACAATAGGCTTACAAGCGAAGATCAAAAGCAAGATTTTTTAGATAGCTTACTTACTATTGATTTTAACCAAGTAAAAACATTATATGAAAAAAGCAAAGAAGAACCAACTTTTGTAAATTCAAAAATAGAACCTATTGAATATGTTGACAAGGCAAAATTATCTAAAGAAGAATTTAAAGAACTAAAAGAAATTGGAACAAAAGAAATTAAGGCAGGAAAATTAGCTGTTGTAACAATGGCTGGAGGACAGGGAACAAGACTAGGACATACTGGACCAAAAGGAACATTTGATTTAGGATTAGATACACATAAATCAATATTTGAGATTCTTACAGATATTTTGGTGAAAGCAAGAAAAGAGTATGAAACAGATATTCCTTGGTACATAATGACAAGCGATGAAAACAATGAAGCTACAGTAAAGTTTTTTGAGAAAAATGATTATTTTGGATATCCAAAAAGTTGTGTAACATTTTTTAAACAAGGAAAACTTCCTATGATATCAACAGAAGGAAAAATACTAATTGATGAAAAACATAAAATTAAAGAAGCTGCTGATGGTCATGGAGGAATATTCCATTCTATGCTTAAAGAAGGTATCGTATATGATATGAAAGCAAGAGAAATAGAATGGGTATTTATTGGAGGAGTTGATAATGTTTTAGTAAAACCAGTTGATCCAATTTTAATTGGCTTATCAGTTAAAAGTAAAGTTTTAGCAGCTGGAAAAAGCATTGTAAAAGCAAATCCAAAAGAGAAAGTTGGAGTTTTCTGTAAAAGAAATGGAAGACCTAGCGTTATTGAATATTCAGAAATAACTCCTGAAATGGCAGAAGAAAGAGATGAATCAGGAGAATTAAAATATGGAGAATCACATATACTTTGTAACTTGTTCAGTTTAAAAGCTATTGAAAAAGTAAGTCAAATGAATTTACCATATCATATAGCATTCAAAAAAGCAAAATACATTGATAAAGATGGTAATCTTGTAAAACCAGAATCACCAAATGCTTATAAATTTGAAGCATTCTTATTTGATGCGTTTGAAAGTCTTGATAGCTTAGCTATATTAAGAGTAAAAAGAGAAGAGGAGTTTGCTCCAGTTAAAAATGCAGAAGGAGTAGATAGTCCTGAAACGGCAAGAAAATTGTATAAAGATTTTCACAGTAAAAAATAATTATTAGGAAAGAAAATAAGTTTTATACAGCTTGTTTTCTTTCTTAAATTTTAAAAGTAAAAAAATAAAAGGACATAAGAAAAAATTAAATAATTTAAATTAAGGAGATTTTAAATGGAAGAATATTTAAAAAGATATGAAGAATGGCTAAACAATCCTGTATTTGATGAAAATACAAGAAAAGAGTTAGAATCAATTAAAGGAAATGAAAAAGAAATTGAAGATAGATTTTTTCAAGAATTGGAATTTGGAACAGCAGGATTAAGAGGTGTAATTGGTGCCGGACTTAATAGAATGAATAAATATACAGTAGGAAGAGCAACTCAAGGTTTAGCAAACTTTATTTTAAAAGAAGGAACACAAGATAAAGGTGTTGCTATTGCATATGACTCAAGACATATGTCAAAAGAATTTAGTGAGAAAACAGCTCTATGTTTAAATGCTAATGGAATAAAAACATATGTATTTGAATCTTTAAGACCTGTTCCAGAATTATCATTTACTGTAAGAGAGTTAAAATGTACTGCTGGAATTATGATTACAGCAAGTCATAATCCACCAGAATATAATGGATATAAAGTATATTGGGATGATGGAGCACAGATAATTCCTCCTAAAGATAAACAAATTATTGAAGAAGTTAACAACACAGATTTTTCACAAATAAAAACTATGAGTAAGGAAGAAGCGGTACAAAAAGGACTATATATTGAAATAGGAAAAGAAATTGATGATAAATTTATAAATACATTAAAATCATTAGTTTTAAATCCAGAAGCAATAAAGCAAGCTCAGGATAATATTAAAATTGTATACACTCCATTACATGGTGCTGGAAATGTACCAGTACAAAGAGTATTAAAAGAATTAGGATTTACACATGTATATGTAGTTCCAGAGCAAGAAATGCCTAATGGAGATTTTCCAACAGTAAGTTATCCTAATCCTGAAGACAAAAAAGCATTTAAACTAGCTTTAGAGCTTGCAGAAAAAGTAGATGCAGATGTAGTTCTAGCAACAGATCCTGACTCAGATAGATTAGGAGTTTATTCAAAAGATGAAAATGGAGAATATATTTCTTACACAGGAAATATGTCAGCACTTTTAATTGCAGAATATGAGCTTTCTCAAAAGAAAGAAAAAGGAATACTTCCAAGTAACGGAGCATTTATAACAACAATAGTTTCATCAGATATGGCAAAAGCTATTGCTAAAAATTATGGACTTAAAATATATGAAACATTAACAGGATTTAAATGGATAGGTGAAAAAATAAGACAATTTGAAGAACAAAATTCATACAGTTATCAATTTGGATTTGAAGAAAGTTATGGATGCTTAATAAGTCCACACGCAAGAGATAAAGATGGAATATCAGCTGTTATGGCTATATGTGAAGCAACAGCATATTATAAAACTCAAGGAATTACTCTATGGGAACAAATGAACAACATTTATAAAAAATATGGATATTATAAAGAAGGACAAATTTCAATAGTATTAAAAGGTGCAGATGGAGCGGAACAAATAAAAGCAAAAATGGAAAGAATAAGAAATAACCCACCAAGTAAATTGGCTGATTTTGATGTTCTAGAAGTTAGAGATTATCAAAAACATACAATAGTAAAATCAAATGGAGAAAATTTAGAAACAGAATTACCAACTTCAAATGTTTTATATTATGATTTATCAGATAATGCTTGGTGCTGTGTTAGACCATCTGGAACTGAGCCAAAAATAAAATTTTATATGGGAGTTAGAGGTTTAAGTTCAGAAGATGCAGATGAAAAATTAGCTAAACTAACGGAGGCAATGAAAAAAATTGTGGAATAAAGAGATTCAAAAAGTTTTAGGAAAAGTAAGAAAAGCAATAGATGATTATAATATGATAGAAGATGGAGACAAAATTGCAGTAGCTCTTTCAGGAGGAAAAGATTCAATTACATTATTATATGCGTTAAAAAGTTTACAAATTTTTTATCCAAAGAAATTTGATTTTATGGCAATAACCATTGATCCTCGGTTTTGAAAATTTTGATAGAGAGATTTTAAGAAAAGTATGCAAAGAAGTTGATATCGAATTATTAATTGTACCAGGGAATATCAAGCAAATTGTATTTGATGAAAGAAAAGAAAAAAATCCATGTTCATTATGTGCTAATTTAAGAAGAGGTATGCTTAATTCATTAGCAAGAGAAAATGGATGTAATAAAATTGCATTAGGACATAATGAAGATGATGTAATAGAAACATTTTTATTAAATATGATTTATGCAGGAAGTTTAAATACATTTGCTCCTGTAAGTTATATGGATAAATCTAAAATGACTTTAATAAGACCTTTGATATATGTACCGGAAAAGATGACAAAAAGCTTTGTAAAAAAATGTGATATTCAAGTAATGCCAAAAGTATGTCCAGTAGATGGAGCATCTACAAGAGAATACACATTAAATCTTATTAAAGAATTTGAAATAAAAAATAAAAGTTTTAGAGCAGGTTTAATAGGAGCAATAAAAAGAAACAACATAAATGGCTGGAAAGAAGGAAAAAATAAAAACGATATTAGTTTTTAATATAGCTGGATTAAATAAAGTGCAACTTAAAAAACTAAAGTTTTATTTAAATAATAAAATAGCTATTATATTAAATTTATGGTATAATAGCTACAAATATGTTTCTGTAGCTCAGTTGGATAGAGCAGCAGTTTCCTAAACTGTTGGTCGGAGGTTCAAATCCTCTCAGGAACACCAAAAGAAGTGGATTTTAGTATAGATGATGTATGAGGTCGCCAAACTTTATACATTATCTTTTTTAACGTTTTGCCATTATTAGAAAAACGTTAAAATAATAAAAGAGATTTAAGTTTCCTCAAATCTCTTTTTAATGTAAATAACCTTCCGGCTATGCCGGTAGTAACAAGGGCTTTAGCTTTGTAATAGACAAAACTCCCTTCATGATATA
>CANRBH010000041.1 GCA_947628825.1 uncultured Clostridia bacterium
ATATTAAATTAATCTGGAACTTTTTTTTACAATTTTTTATTATCTTTTAAAACTGGAATTTAAATTTTCACTTCACGCTATTTTTAATAAATTTTACTCCTCTTAGAATTTAAGAGGAGTCTTTATTCTTACTCATTTATCCACTTAATTAAATTTAAGTTTGTACTATCTAATAACATTTTATTTTTAGGAATTACTCTAAAGGTATATCCATAATCTCCGCCTGATTTTAATTCTATATTTGCAACATATTTGTATTTATCTTTTTCTTTTCCTTTTTCAAGTTCCATATTTGTTATTTCAATGTCATCTACTACACCTTGTTCTGTTATTTTTCCATAATAAACTTGAACTTCTATGTCATCTGTTTTTATTAAATCATTAGGAAGTTCTACAAAACATTCTACGGTTATTTTGTTTCCTGCATCTATTGTCGCATCATTATAGTTATTTTCACTTTGTGATATTTTGATATTTTTCCATTGTTTTGAAACTACTTTTTTCCATTCTTCAAAACCTATAACATTTTCTAAATCTTGATAGTACTCATTTCCTAAATTGCAAACAGGTATATATAATTTTGCTAAATAATCTTGCAACATTCTTGCTGTACTAAATTTTCCTGCAATACTTGCAATACAATTTTTCATCATATTTACCCATTCTTCAGAATATCCATTTTCTCCCTTGTTATAATACATTGGTATAATTTTATTTTCTAGTACATTGTATAAGCTTTGAGAATCATCTTCATCTTGTTTATCATAATCTTGATATTCTGCAGTTGTTCCAATTGACCAACCATTTTTTTGATTATATCCTTCTGCCCACCAGCCATCTTGTACACTAAAGTTTATTACACCATTTATAGCAGCTTTTTGTCCACTTGTTCCAGATGCTTCTAATGGTCTTCTTGGGTTGTTAAGCCATACATCAACACCTGATACTAAATATCTTGACATTCCAATATTATAATTTTCTAATATAAATATCTTTCCTTTAAATTGTGGTTTTAATGAAAGTTCATGAATGTATCTTACTAGCTCTTGTCCTTCAGCATCCTGTGGATGTGCTTTCCCTGCATATATTATTTGGATTGGCATATTCTTTTCATTAAATATTTTTGTTATTCTCTCTAAGTCTCTAAATATAAGTGTTGCTCTTTTATATGTAGCAAATCTTCTTGCAAATCCTATTGTTAAAACATTTGGATTTAGATTTCCTACTAATTGTTCTATGTCTTCATAAGAATAATTATATTTCCTAAGTCTTTCAGAAGTAGAATCTTTTACTAGTTTTAAAAGTTTCTCTTTTCTTGATTGATGTACATTCCATAGTTTTTCATTTGGAATTTTATAAATATCTTTCCAAACATCATCATCTTGAATATTATCCTGCCAATAAGGTCTTAAATATTCATTATATAAATTCTTAATAGTCGGTGCGAGCCAAGTGCAAGTATGTACACCATTTGTTACATAGTCAATAGGAGTTTCATTAGCAGGTATAGAAGGCCATACATCACTAAATAAATCTCTTGATACTTCTCCATGTAATTTGCTAACACCATTTTTCTTTCCTGCAATCTTTAAGGCTAATATTCCCATATTGAATGTTGTTTTTTCAGTATCATTTGGTTTCATTCCTAGTTGTAGGAATTCGTCTTTTGATATTCCAAGCTTTGTCCAATATTTATCAAAATATTTATTTACTAGGCTTATTGGAAAAATATCATTTCCTGCTGGAACTGGTGTATGTGTTGTAAATACAGTTTGAGCTGTAACCATATCTCTTGCTATCTCAAATGATACTTCTTTTTCTTTAATTATATCCTTCATTAATTCTAATGTTAAAAATGCTGAATGTCCTTCATTCATGTGATATACAGTTGGCTTTAGTCCTAAAGTTTTAATTAAGCTTACCCCACCTTGTCCTAAAACTATTTCTTGCTGTATTCTCATTTCTTGGTCTCCACCATATAAGGTAGTTGTAATGTTTCTACATTCTTCTTCATTCTCTTCAATATCAGAATCTAGTAAATATAAATTTACTCTACCAACATCTATTTTCCATACCTTTAAATTTAATTTTCTTGAAGGCATTTTAATCGTTATAATTAAATCATTATCTTTTTTATCTTTTACAGGTTTTATTGGTAAATAATTTACATCAACATCTCTATATAAAGTTTCTTGTCGACCTTGTCCATCTATCTCTTGTTGAAAATATCCATGTTTATATAGCATTCCAATTCCAACAAGAGGAACGCCCATATCACTTGCAGACTTTAAGTGGTCTCCTGATAAAATTCCAAGTCCTCCTGCATATATTGCAACAGTTTCATCTAAACCATATTCTGCTGAAAAATATGCTATTAAATCTTCTTTATTATTTGGATATTTTTTGCTAAACCATGTAGATTTTGCATCCATATAATCTTCAAAGTTTCTAACAACATCATCATATTCTTTTAAAAACTCTTGATTTTTAGATGCTTCTTCTAATCTATCTTGTGATACTAATTTTAAAAACTTAATAGGATTCTTCTCACATTTTTCCCATAAATCAGTATCCATATTTTTAAATAATCTTAATAGTTCTGTATTCCATGACCACCACATATTATATGACATATCATATAATTTTCCTATTCTTTTTGGTAGTTGTGGTTTTACTGTTATCTTATTAAATATGTAAGCCATATTTTCCTCCTTCGTATAGTTTTATTTCTTATGTTTTTTCATATATTATTATCCCTTAACTAAACTTTTTTGTCAATGTTATTTATGAAAATTTTATTTAATTTATAATACAATTTATTTACTATTTAAAAAGCATGAATATAGCTTCAAAATAACTATATCCATGCAAAATAATTTTTTATGAAAGAAGTCTATCAAGTATATCATTATACAACTTATTGTCTGTTTTTCTGCTCTTATCTTTAATAGTTACATCCTCATCTGTAACATTTCCAGTTGACCACTCATATCTTATTTGTCTTCCAAATTCATCAGTAAATCTTATAGGAATCATATCTTTCTTTTCAATCCATATTTCATCATATTCTTTATCATTTAATTTATTTCTTACTACATAACATTCTTTATTTTCAAATGTATCATCTCTAACTTCTAAAGATAAGCTATTCATAATTTCCATTCTATAGAATGTTTCTAGACAATTTACATTTACAAATTCACTTTTATCCTTTGGCTTTTTATCATTACTGAAGTTAAAATGACCAGCAGCATAATTATTTTCTCCATGAAATTGTATCATATCATAACCATCTTCTACCATAATTCCATACTTTGTCCAAATTATCTTATTCTCATCTTTCGTTACCCATTCTTGTTTAAATTTTCCATCTTTGTAATAAAACGATTGTGAATCTACACCAATATATTTAATAAATGAGAGGTTTTCATTTTCTTTGAATTTTTCTACATTTTCATAGGCTGTTGCTACTATATTATGAACATATTCATAATGATTATAAGCATATTCATAATTTTTTTTATTACAATAATTTCTATACAAAATATATCCCCACATTGATGTAATTGCTATAATCAAAATTATTGCAATAAATTTAAAAATGTTTATCCTTGTATTATATTTTTTTAAATAATTGATTTCAGAAAATTCTTTTAAATTATTTTTGTTATTTTCATTTACCTTTTCTTTTTGCAGTTCATCTAAAATTTTTTTGCAATTACTACACTTTTGAATATGATTTTCAACAAATTCTTTTGTTTCTTTGCTTATTACATCTTCAATATAGTTTGGCATTAAGTCTTTAATAATTTCACATTCATTTTTTATCATTATCAAACTCCTCCTTTAACTTAATTTTTCCTCTATAAAAAGTAATTCTAGCCCATTCTTCACTCTTATCTAAAATAGCTCCTATTTCTTTAAAAGAAAGCTCTCCTTTTATCCTTAAATAAAATACTTCCTTCGTCTTTTCATCTAGTTTATGTATTTTTTTGTATAGATTTATTACTTCATTTCTTGATTCAATATCACCTTCTAAATCTTTTTCTACCAATAAATTTTTTATAATCTCATCACTTTCAAAAGAAACTAATTTCAATTTGCTTTCTTTTTTGTTGTAATCTATCCATACGTTTTTTGCTATTTGGCATAGCCAAGTACTTACTTTACTCTCACCTTTAAATTTGTTTGCGGACTTAATTGCTCTGTAAAAGGTTTCTTGTGTAAGTTCTTCTGCTATTTCTCTATTACCACATAAACTTTTCAGATAATTGTAAACAAGTTTAGAATTTTCTTTATAGAGTTCTTCCACTTTTATGCCCTCCTTCTACTATTTAAGACATATAATTTTCTTTTTCGTTACAAACTTTTTTATTTATTGTCATCAAAATTAAAATTTTATATACACTATTAACATTCTATAAATAGAATAAATGGTAAGATGAAATTAAACAAAAGATTTCATTTTCATCTTACCATTTCAATATTTTATATACATCTTAAAGAATTCATGATTGCTATTAAAGTTACACCAACATCTGCAAAAACAGCCATCCACATACTAGATACTCCTAACATACTTAATAATAAAACTAAGATTTTTACAAATATTGCAAATATAATATTTTGTTTTGCTATTCTAATAGATTTTTTTGCAATTTTAATTGCTGTGCTTATTTTAGAAACTTCATCTGTCATTATAACAACATCTGCCGCTTCTATTGCAGCATCAGAACCTAACCCTCCCATTGCGATTCCAACATCTGCTCTTGCTAAAACAGGACTGTCGTTTATACCGTCACCAACAAATGCAACTGTTCCATTATTGTTTTTTATTAGTTTTTCTATTTCTTTTATTTTATCTGCTGGAAGTAAGTCTGAATGTACATCTTTAATATTTAGCTCTTTTGCTATCCTTAATGCTTCTTCTTTTTTATCTCCTGTAAGCATAACTATTTTTTGTATGCCAATTTTTCTTAAGTCTTCTATTGCTTCTTGGCTGTCTTTTTTTATTTCATCTGAAATTATAATTTTGCCAATGTACTTTCCTTCTAATGCAGAATATAAAACTGTTCCCGTTTCTTTTTCTTGTTTAACTTCTATATTATTTTCTGATAATAATTTCATATTTCCTACTAAAAGACTTTTACCATCTATCTTACATTTGATACCTTTTCCTGATATTTCTTCTAAATCAGTAATTCTATTTTCTTCTACTTTTTTATCATATAATTTTTTAACTGAAACTGCTATTGGATGATTTGAATAGTGTTCTGCTAATGCGACATATTCTATTAGTTCCTGTTCTGTTACTTTATTAGGCACAATCTTTTTTACTTCAAAACTTCCTTTAGTTAATGTTCCTGTTTTATCAAATACAACTGTTTTTACATTGGCTAATATATCCATGTAGCTGCTTCCTTTAATAAGTATCCCATTCTTAGATGCTCCTCCAATACCTCCAAAGAAGCTAAGTGGTACAGATATAACTAATGCACATGGACATGATACAACTAAAAATGTAAGTGCTCTATATAGCCATTCATACACAGTTTCCGTTCTAGAAATTAAACCAAATATAAATATTGCAATTGCTAAAGCTACAACAAGTGGAGTATATACTTTTGAAAATTTAGTAATAAACTTTTCTGCATTTGCTTTCTTCTCGCTTGCATTTTCTACTAAATCAAGTATTTTTGATACTGTTGATTCTTTATATTCTTTAGTAACTTTTATAGTTATAATTCCATTTAAGTTTATACATCCACTATAAATAAAATCCTTTTTACTTACTTCTCTTGGTATGCTTTCTCCTGTTAGACTTGATGTGTCTATACTTGCATTTCCATCTATGATTATTCCATCTAGTGGTATTTTTTCTCCTGGCTTTACTATTATTTCATCATTTACTTTAACTTCTTCTGGTTTCTTTTTCAATGTGCTTCCATCTTCTTGTTTAACATTTGCATAATCAGGTTTAATATTCATTAGCTCAGTAATTGAATTCTTAGATTTCTTTTCTCCTAGTTCTTCAAATATTTCTCCTATACTGTAAAATATCATTACAGCAATAGCTTCTGGATATTGTTTAATAGCAAATGCTCCTATTGTTGCTATTGACATTAAAAAATTTTCTTCAAACAACTTTCCTTTAAAAATATTTTCTATTGCTTCTTTTATAACATCAAAGCCAATAACCAGATAACTTATTAGATATAGAATAATATTTATCCATGTATTTTCTATCTTTAATAAATTTGCTAAAACAAGAAATAATATACTAATTACTATTTTACCTATTTTTTTTACCATAATCATCTATCATGTAAAAATTACATGATTCTCCTTTCTATTACTTTTTCTATCGTGTTATTTTCTTATTAGTTTATTCAAATTCATCTATTCGCTTATTGCAATATCTATTCACTTACTCTAATTCATCTATTCATTTATTGTATGAATTACACCTTTTTCTAATATTTCTTTAACACAACTATCTGCTAGTGAATAATAAACAATCTTTCCATCTCTCCTTGATTTTACTAAATTAGCTTCTTTTAATGCACTTAATTGATGTGATATTGCAGATTTTGAAACTTTGCATATTACTGCTAAATCACAAACACACATTTCTGTTATATCTAATGCCCATAATATCTTTGCTTTTGTTGGGTCACTAAACATTTTATAAAAATTTGATAAGCTTTCTATCTTCTTATCAGATGGCAGTTGTTTTTTTACTGTTTCTACTATTTCCTTGTGAATTATTGTATTTTCACACATCTCAATATTTTTTTCCATAAAGTTAATCTCCTACTATTCTATATAATTTTTTATACTTTGCTTTTCTGATAATTCTTTATACTTATTCATATACTGTTTATTTATTTTATGTAAATAGTTGAATAACTGTTCAACTGTTTATATTATAGTTGAATACACATTCAACTGTCAATACTTATTTAAAAAAATTTTATATAAGTTGATTTTACAGTAATCATATGCTATAATCAATTTATGTCCATTTTTTGTTACCAATCTATAATTATAGAAAGGATAATTTTTATGAATATCTTTGTCCGTTGCACTTCTCATAACAGCTCAAATAGAGATTACATTCTTATTCTTCGGAGAATTGCCGATTTCATTAATCATGGGCATCATCATTTAGTTACACACGCTTTTTCTGATAGAGGTTTAGCCAAGTTTTTCTTAGATTTGATTCACACTCCCATATACTCTGGTGCTAAATTCACTTTCATCAAACATGCAGACGTATTAGTTTTCTTACCTGGAGGCTTTGGAACTTTATCTTCCTTGAACTATGCCATTGAAGCCAAACGCGAATTGAAACATAATTTACCTATTGTAATTGTAAATGTAGATGGTTTTTATGATGCACAGCTTGAAATGTTTAAAAGAATTTATAGCGAAAATTTTTATTCTGAGAAAAATGCGGAAAAACACAACTTGTACAAAGTTGTAAAAGATGGTGATGAACTTTTACAATATTTAAGTGATTTACAGTTGAAAATGGATGAAGTACAAATAAATTCATGAAACTAAAAGCACATAGCAGTACGCTATGTGCTTTTAGTTTCATTGTAGCCCATATAATTGTTGATACAAAATTGAAGATGTTAATACTATTAGTTTTTAGCTGTTACAGTATCAGTATGTAGTGACTCTTTAGCAATGATTTAAATTCCCATTATATTATATCCACTATCAGCATAAATTACCTGTCCTGTAATAGCACTAGACATATTACTTAATAGAAAACTTGCTACATCTCCAACTTGCTCGATTGTAACATTTCTATGAAGTGGTGACTTTTCTTCAACAACGGTTAATACCTTTCCAAAATCTTTTATTCCTTTTGCAGATAAAGTTTTTATTGGTCCACTAGATAGAGCATTCACTCTTATTCCATCTTTTCCTAGATTTTCAGCTAAATATCTAACACTTGACTCTAATGCTGCTTTTGCTACACCCATTACATTGTATCCTGGAAGAACTTTGCTAGATCCATGATATGTTAGTGTTACTAGACTTGCATTTTCATTTAGCATATCTAATTCTTTAGCAATTCTTGATACTAGTACGAATGAATATGCACTTACATCAACAGCATGAGCATATCCTTCTTTACTTGTGTATACAAAGTCATTATGCAAATCTTCTGTATTAGCGTGAGCTATTGCATGAACTATTCCATCTATTTTTCCATTTTCTGATTTTATTTTTCCAAATAATTCTCTTACTACATCATCTTCTGAAGCTGCATCACATACATAAGCTTTTGATCCTTTAAAGTCTTTTATAAGCTCTTCTATTTTATCTTTATTATCCTCTCCCATATATGTAAATATAAGTTTTGCACCATTCTCATAAGCAGATTTAGCTATACCAAAGGCAATACTCCACTTATTTCTTAACCCCATTATTAAAATTTTTTTATTTTTTAACATTTTTAAATTCATTCCTTCCTTATTTTCTTTTAAATATTTTTATATTTCTTTGAGTTTTTTAGTTTTCATATTTTTATTATTTTAGTTAATTACCTTTTCGTACTCTTTAAATTCGCCAATTTTTCTAAACTTTTGATATCTTTGTTCTACTAATTCTTTTTTACTTAATGCTTGTAGTTCTTCTAAACTTTTTATTATCTCTTTTTTCATATTTAAAGCTGTCTTTTTATAATCTTCATTTTCTTTTATAATCTTATCAACTATATTAAAATTATACAAGTCTTTTGCTGTTAATTTCATTTTTTCTGCTGCTTCTTTTGCTCTACTACTATCTTTCCAAAGAATGCTTGCATATCCTTCTGGTGAAAGAATTGAATAAATTGCATTTTCAAGCATTAGGATTTTATTTCCAATACTTATTGCTAATGCTCCTCCACTTGAGCCTTCTCCTATAACAACTGTAATAATTGGAACTTCTAATTTAGACATTTCAAACATTGATTTGGCAATTGCTTCTCCGCTGTCCTCTTTCCTCTGCTCCTATTCCTGGATAAGCTCCTTTAGTATCAACAAATGTAATTATTGGTCTATTAAATTTTTCTGCTTGCTTCATAAGTCTAATTGCTTTTCTATAGCTTTCAGGATTAGGCATACCAAAATTCCTTTGTATATTTTCTTTAGTATTTCTTCCTTTTTGCTGAGCAATGATTGTAAAATTTTGATTTTTTATTCTTGCTAGTCCACATACTGTTGATGAATCATCTTTAAAAAATCTATCTCCGTGAAGTTCAATAAATTCATCAAATATTTCATCAATATAATCAAGTGCAGTTTTTCTATTTGAACTTCTTGCAATTTCAACTATATCCCATGCTGAAACTTTTTTTGTTTCCATTACTTCTATCATTCCTTTCTTTAAAAATATTTATTTTTTTACTTATTTTTAAAGTTATTTTTTGCTATAACCATTTAGTATTAACAATTTAGATATTGTATCTTTCATTTTATCTCTTTCCACAATTTTATCTATAAAACCATGTTCTAATAAAAACTCTGATGTTTGGAATCCTTCTGGAAGTTTCTCACCTATTGTTTGCTCTATTACTCTTTGTCCAGCAAATCCAATCATAGCACCCGGCTCTGCTAAAATTATGTCTCCTAAAGTAGCAAAACTTGCTGTGACTCCTCCATAAGTTGGATCTGTTAATACTGAAATATAAAGTTCTCCTGCCTTATCCAATTTAGATAAAGCTTCTGTTACTTTGGCCATTTGCATTAGAGATATTATTCCTTCTTGCATTCTAGCACCACCAGAACAAGCAAATATTACAAGAGGTAA
>CANRBH010000042.1 GCA_947628825.1 uncultured Clostridia bacterium
CCACTTCCAACAAGAGCAGAAGCAAGTGATGTAGCAAATGCTATTTATGATAGAACAAGTGCAATAATGCTTTCAGGGGAATGTGCAATGGGAGAATATCCAGTTGAATGTGTAAAAACAATGGATAAAATAGCAAAAAGAGTAGAACCAGATATTGGATATTGGAAAAGATTTGATTCTAATGAATATCTAGACCTAGATACATTAGAAGAAAATGTTGCTTATGCAACTTGTATAGCAGCTAAAAATATGAAAGCTGATGCAATAGTATGCTATACAAATACAGGAAATTCTGCAAGATATTTAGCAGGTGTTGGAGCAGGATGTCCAATACTAGCAATAACAGACAATAGAAGAACATTTAACCAATTAGCATTAGCTTGGAATGTAACTCCAACTTATGTTGAAACAAAAGAAACAATAAACAAAACTATTGAAGAAGGAATTGAAAAATTAAAACAAAAAGGAATTCTTGAAAAAGGTGATGTTATAGTTGTTTCAGGAGGAGATAAAATAGTTCCTCTAAGCAAATGCCCTATAAACAAAACAATCGGTGGAATAATTAAAATATAAATCGTTGCCGAAATAGAAGATTTCATATCAACGATTATATGGGTTACAATAAAAATTTTACAAAAACTATGGATTTTTTATAAAATTTATATTATAATAATTATATGCTTAAAAAATATTGAATATTGATGACAAAAAATACAGATAACTACATACACAAGTTATCTGTATCGTTTTGCTGTTGTAATTTATATTTTAAGACGGACAAAGATTATATTTTTTGAGCTAAATCTCTTAGAAAGGAAGGTGAATAAGAGTGGACGAAAAAGTGTTTTTAGAAGAAAAGCAAAAACTTAAAAATACGGTCGAGGAAATGGAAGAAGAAGAAAAGTACATTGAAAAAACATTATCTAGTTCAAATATGAGTTATAACATTGAAGATGTAGCAAAAGGACAAATACTTCAAATGTATGCAGATAAACTTGATAATATTAAGAAAATAAAAGATGCACCGTATTTTGCAAGAATGGATTTTAAAGAAAACGATAAATCCACAGAAGTTTTGTATCTTGGAAAGCTATCAATATTAGATAGTAAAACTTTAGAACCAATTGTAGTAGACTGGAGAGCTCCTATTGCAAACTTATATTATGAAGGTAAATTAGGTAAAGCCAGCTATAAAGTTTTAAACAAAGAAATCTTCGGAGATATCATATTAAAAAGACAATACATGATAGAAAAGCAAGAACTAAAAAAGTATGTAGACATCAATGTAACTGGAGTAGATGAACTACTACAAAATGCACTTGAAGAGAAAGCAGATGATAGACTAAAAAATATAGTTGCTACAATTCAAGATGAACAAAACAAAATTATAAGAGCTCCAATGGACTCGCCACTAATTGTACAAGGAGTAGCAGGAAGTGGTAAAACAACAATAGCACTTCATAGAATTGCATATTTAATTTATAACTATGAAAAAGAATTTAAACCAGAAGAATTTATGATTATAGCTCCTAATAAGTTTTTTCTAAATTATATATCTAACATATTACCAGACTTAGGTGTAAATGATGTAAGACAATGCACATTTGAAGACTTTGCTTATGATGTTATAGGTAAAAAATTAAAAATGCCTGATAATAACGAAAAATTAGTTATGATAGTCAATAACAAAGTCGATGATAAATATAAAGATAAAATTGATATCATATTAAAAGAATCAAAGTTTAAATCATCAATAAAATTCAAAAAAATTATTGATGAATATCTAAAGAAAATTGAATCACAATTTATTCCCAAAGAAGATTTTTGCTATAATAATTATGTAATAATGAATTATGCACAAATAAACAATTTATTTATTAACACATATAAAATATATAATTTTAAAAGAAGGATATTTGAAATTGAAAAGCATCTCACATTTGAATTAAAAAATAAATCAGAAGAAATAATTGAAAATATTAAACAGCAGAGGAGTAAAGCAATACAATTTTTACAAGGCGAAGAACGTGCTGAAACGTATGATAAATTTTCAAAAGAAATTGAATTATTAGAAAAAGGTTATAAAAAGATAATAAAGAAATACATAAGTAAAATAGAAGATAAAAATTGTATAGAATATTATAAAGATTTTTTAGAAAATTATCTTTTAGAATTAGTAGACCAAAATAGTGATGAAGAAAAAAGTATAGCTGAATATATGAAAAAGTCAACATTAGAAAATTTACAAAGAAATGAAACTACTTTTGAAGATTTGGCTCCTTTAATGTATCTACAGTATAAAATAATAGGAATAAGTGATAAATGTATAGTAAAGCACACTATAATAGATGAAGCACAGGATTATGGAGAGTTTCAATTTGATATATTGAAGACAATCTTAAACAGCAATTCTATGACAATATTGGGAGATATAGCACAAGGAGTACATTCTTATAGAGGAATCGAAAATTGGAAAAGCTTTATTGATGTTGAATTTGGTAATGTTGATGTAACTTATACAACTCTTAAGAAAACATATAGAACAACAAAAGAAATTATGGATGTTGCAAATGGTGTTATTAGCAATTTGCCAGAGTATGAAAAGGAATACATTGTTTTAGGAGAGCCAGTAATAGATAGAAAAAACTCTATATACTGCAAACAAAAAAATAATATAAAAGAATTAGTAGAAAGTATTAACGAAAGAATAGAAGAACATAAGAAAAATGGATATAAATCCATAGCGATTATTGGAAAAGATATAGAAGAATGTAAAGAAATACAAAAATATATTAGCAAACTAAGAGAAGACGTAAAATTAATTCAAGCAAAGGATTCAGAATATAATGCAGGAATTTCAATAGTTCCATCATATTTAGCAAAAGGACTTGAATTTGACTGTGTAATAATTGCAAATGCAAATAGCAAAATGTATAAAAACAATTCTTTAGATATAAAACTTTTATATGTAGTAATTACAAGAGCAATGAGTAAATTGGATATCTTCTACATGGATAAAATATCTGAATTATTTAAAAATAATAATTTAATTGAAGATTTTTAATTAAATGCAATTCTGCAAAGTAAATGTAATTTGTGCTTTTTATTCTTTACACTATTATATGAATTTAGTATAATGATAAAGAAAGGAAAAAAAGAAATTATGGAACAAATTGAAGTAACTATAAGGGTACAAGAAAGCTTAGAAAATGCTATAAAAAAGCTTGAAGAAAAAGGATTCAAACTAATAAGAAGAAGTCAAATTAATGACTTGTATATGTCACAATTAGTAGATAAACTAAATAGTAGCAATATTCAAAACATTTTATCAAAATCCGTATTACTTAGATATTTAAATCAAGATGGAAAAGAAATAAAAAAAATTACCTATAAAAATAAAAAATATGATAATAACAATGATTTATTATCTGAGCAAAAGGTAAGTATAGACTGTGAAGATTTAGAAACAGCAAAAAAACTGTTTGAATGTTTAGAATTTAAAGAGTTAATTAGAGTAAAATATCAAATATTTGTCATGAAGAGAAACAATATGGAATTTGCATTTCAACTTGTAGAAAATTTAGGCCTATTATTAGAATATGAGAATAGTAATGATTATACAGGAAAGACAGATATTGAAATAAAAGAGGCAAAAGAAAATATGTTTAAGGAAATACAAGAGCTTGGAATAAAAACTACTGATGAAATGGATGTTAGAAAAGCAAAAGAACTAATATGTAAAAAATATAAAAAGGAGTTAAATGTATGTTAAATGCAATAAAAAGGGCGACAATAGTCATAATAGGAGTTCTTCTACAATTTGGATTTGCAATTTTGATAAGACTATTTTTTTATAAATATCTTGGAATAATTACATTTTTTTATAGTATTGCAAGTATTTTGATTGTACTTGGAATATTAAAAGAAAGTACAAGACTTTCAAATGATTTACCATGGATGATACTAATTTTAACTTTCCCAATATTCGGAACAATATTACTAATTACACTAGGAAAAAATTATTCTAAGAATAAATTATTAAAAAATATATTTAAACATGAAAAAGAATATAGTAAATATTTAGTCCAAGATGAAAAAATAAAAGAAGAAATACAAAACAAAAAGCTAGACAATATTCAGTACATAATAAATAGAACTAACTACTTTGTAAGTACAAATAATGAAATAACTTATTACGATTTTGGGGAGAAGTTCTATCCTGATTTATTACAAGAATTGAAAAAAGCTAAAAAGTTTATATTTATGGAATATTTCATTATAAATAAAGGCACTATGTGGAATGGAATCTTGGATATACTAAAGAAAAAGGCAGCCCAAGGAGTAGATGTCAGAATATTATATGATGATATGGGAAGCCTTGCAATGATTTCATCAAATTATACAAAACAGCTTGCAGAGTTTGGAATAAAATGTATTACATTCAATAAACTAAGTCCTTTTAAAGGAATATTTATGAATAATAGAGATCATAGAAAAATGACTATTATAGATGGAAAAGTAGCCTTTTCTGGAGGAGTTAATTTAAGTGATGAATATATAAATGTTAATAGCAGACTAGGTGTATGGAAAGATAATGGAATAAAAATAGTAGGGGATGCTATCTGGAACTTAACAGTTATGTTTTTAACTTTATGGAATGCTAATATAAATGAAGATGAAGATATTACTAAATTTAAGTATACATTTGAAAACCGTAATAAAAATAATGGTTATGTTGTTCCTTATGGAGTTGCACCTCTTCACAAAGATTTAATTGGAGAAGATGTTTATATAAATATGATAAATAGTGCTAAAAGTTATTTATACATAATGACACCATATTTAATAATTGATGAAGATATGGTTAACGCGCTATCTAGAGCTGCTAAAAGAGGAGTAGATGTAAGAATAATTGTACCAGGTATTCCAGATAAAAAAATAGTTTATACACAAACTTGTTCATTTTTTAAGGTATTACATGATAATGGTGTAAAAATTTATAAATATACAAAAGGATTTGTTCACTCTAAAGTATTTTTATCAGATGATATTAGAGCGGTAGTAGGAACAATAAATATGGACTATAGAAGTCTATATTTACATTTTGAAAATGGAATTTATATGGAAAATGTAGATGAAATAAAAAAGATAGTTAAAGATTTTGAAAATACATTTAAAGATAGTAAAAAATTAGAAGATGAGGATGTTAAAGTAAATTTCTTTAAAGGGTTATGGCAGGCAATTTTAAGGTTGCTTGCACCGCTATTTTAGAAATCGAATTTTGATGTAATAAATTATGAAAAGAGGAAATATTTTGGATAAAAGAAATGTAAAACTTGCAAAGAATATTATAGAAAATTCAATATCACTTAATAAAGATGAAAGCTTATTAGTAGAACTAATAGGTGAAGATGGTTTAGAACTTGCAAATGAAATTATAGAACAAGCCAAAAAAATTGGTGCTAAAACTGTTTTGAGTATAGTAAAATATAATGAATTAAAAAATTTTTTAATAAATGCAAGTGAAGAAGAAATTATTGAATATGGAAAAAAAGATTATGAAAGAATGAAACAAATGCAGGCATATATAGGAATAAGCTCGCAAAATAAAGATAAGCCATTAGAAGGAGTGCCTACAGAAAAAATAGAAATGTACAATAGATATTATACAGCATTAGTACATTTAGAAGAGAGGGTAAAACATACTAAATGGTGCATTTTAAGATATCCAAATGAATATTTTGCAAATAAAAGCAATATGAAATTAGATGAGTTCAAAGACTTTTATTATAATGTTAATACAATAGATTACAATAAATTTAAGAGCTTAATGGAACCATTAAAAAATCTAATGGATAAAACTGATAAGGTTCATATTATATCATCTGATACTGATTTAACATTTAGCATTAAAGGAATTACAGTAGAAAAGTATTATGGAATGTTTAATCTGCCAGATGGAGAGGTGGCAACAGCTCCTGTAAAGAAAAGTGTTAATGGTTATATTACATATAATACTAAAACAAAATATAATAATATAATTTTTGAAAATATAAGATTTGATTTTGTAGATGGTAAAATAGTAAATGCAACTGCTAAAGAACATAGTATGGAACTTAACAAATTATTAGATACAGATGAAGGAGCAAGATATATAGGAGAATTTGCCTTTGGACTTAATCCATATATAAATGATACTATGTTTGATACATTATTTGATGAAAAGATAAATGGAAGTTTTCATTTTACACCTGGAATGGCATTAGAGGAAAGTGATAATGGAAATAGATCAGCTATTCATTGGGACATAGTAAAAATACTAAAAAAAGAATATGGTGGAGGAGAAGTATATTTTGATGATACTTTAATTATGAAAGATGGAAAATTTGTACTTAAAGAATTAGAAATATTAAATCAAGAAAATCTAAAAAAGATTCTAAAAAATTAGAATCTTTTTTTAGGCTCTTAGACTTTGGCAAGTAAAGGTGTGTAATTTTTTAAAATTAACAATTTTATAAATCATATATTCTAAAAATATTCTCTACCGATATTTTAATATTATCTATTATTATAAATCTTTGAATTCTATCAATTTGTTTTAATGTACCATAATCTATTTTATATTGTTTATTTTTATAGTGAACAACTTTTATCTTATCTCCCAATTCAAGGGAGTTTATTTTTCTTGATAATTCTTCTTTAATTTCTTCTGATAAATCTTTCTTTTCTACTAATATTTTTTCTTTTTCTCTTAAAGCTTTATTTAGTCCATTTAAAGCTTCAAAAGGTAAGAATTGTTTTGCTCTATTATCATCCATAAATAACATCCTTCTTTCATTGCTTTAATTAGCGTTGTGTCCGCCAATTAGTTTATTTCGTATCATTGCAGTAGCATTTTCCTCTAAGTCTAAGCCTTTTAAAATTGAATTTTTCCCAAATTTCTCTTTAATATTATTTATTGTCCTTTCAATATTTTTTTCTTTATCTTTTTTCTCTTGATTAACAAACAAACTAAGCTGTTCATAATCATCACTAGATAATCTTCCAAAAGATATTCCAATTCTCCTTATAGGAGCAATTTTACTTACTATTTTATCATATATTTTTTCATATTCTTTTGATAAATCTTTATATATATTTGTAGCTACTTGCAACTTTTTACTAATTTTACTTGCCTCAATTACATCTTTTGAATATCCAACATATAAGCTTATACTTTCTGTTTTTAGATTTTTCTTTACTAATTGTAAGCTCAATACTTCAACCATTTCCTTCATTACCTTTTTAGCATCTTCATAATTATAGTCTTTAAATAATATTTGGCTTGTTGATATTGAATTTGACTTAGGCTTATAATCTTTTATTTCTTTTATTGTACAATTTTCTATACCTTTTGAATGATCTATTAAATATTTTGCATTTATTCCAAATTTATTATAAAGCCTTCTTGGGTCTGTTTTGCTAATATCATTCATTGTATATATTCCCATTTTTCTTAGAGTTTCAGATGTTCCTTTTCCAACTTGCCAAAAGTCGGTAAGAGGGGTATGGTTTCCTAATTCTTTTATATATTTTTCTTCATCTAAATATCCAATATTTGTAGGGCTATGTTTTGCAGTAATATCCAATGCTATTTTTGCCAAATACATATTAGTACCAATTCCAGCTGTTGCAGTTATTCCATAAGTATCATATATATCAGCTATTATTTTTTTGGCCAAATCTATTTTAGATAATTTATACAATGAAAAATATTTAGTTGCATCTATAAAAACTTCATCTATTGAATATACGTGTATATCATCTTTTGAAAAATATTTTAAATATATTTCATAAATTTTAGAAGAATATTCTATATATTTTTGCATTCTTGGAAGAGCAACTATATATTCAACATTTTTAGGTATCTCAAATATTCTGCATCTATTTCTTATTCCAAGCATTTTCATTTTAGGCGATATCGCTAAACATATAGCTCCATTTCCTCTAGCAGGGTCTGCTACTACTAAATTAGTTTCAAAAGGATCTAGATGTCTTTCTACGCACTCTACTGATGCAAAAAAGGTTTTTAAGTCTATGCAGAAAAATGTTTTACCTTCCATTTTATTTCCTCCGTTTTTATTTTACATTTAGTATAACACTTTTTATTCTATTTGTAAACACCTGTTTGCATGTAATTATTTCCATTATTATTTAACATAAAGTAACATTCTACACATCTTAACATAAAATATAAGTATAAAGGAGGAAAAAATGTATAGATGTAGAAATCACAATACTTGTCCTTGTATGAATAATAATTCAAATCAAGTGATTACTATAGTAAACAATCAAAACAATAATATGGAAGATGAATGTGCTTGTGGATTTAATGATCCATCAGTATTTCCAGAAAACTATATGTATGGTCAAAGCTACGTTCCTATTCAATATATAAATACTACTTTTAAACCAACTGTTGCATTAAAAATGGGAAGTTTATATCCTGAACTTGTAAGCCCTTATGCACCAGGTCAAGGAATGGCTGAGATTGAATATTTAAGAAATGCTACTATGAACGAAGGGAGATGTCCAAATGCCTTATAATTGCGTCATAAATCAAGATAACAATTTATCAAAAGACGAACTAATGAATTGTATTCAAAGTTACGCTTTTGCTGTTAACGATTTAACTCTATATTTAGACACTCATAAAAATGATGAAAAGGCTTTAGAACTTCATAATAAATATACGAGAGAACTAAAAGACTATGTAACTAGCTATGAGAAGAAATATGGACCTCTTACTATGTATTGTCCATGCAATAGCTGGAGATGGATTGCTAATCCATGGCCTTGGGAAGGAGGAAATAATTAGATATGTGGACTTATAATAAAATGCTTCAATATCCTATAAATATAAAAGAGAAAGACCCAAGAATGGCTAAATGGATAATTTCACAATATGGTGGTCCTGATGGAGAACTTGCTGCTTCTCTTAGATATTTATCTCAAAGATTTGGAATGCCAGA
>CANRBH010000043.1 GCA_947628825.1 uncultured Clostridia bacterium
TTAAGTTCGTTCGACTTGCATGTCTTATGTGCGCCGCCAGCGTTTATCCTGAGCCAGGATCGAACTCTCATATTAAATATGATGAGTCTTAGCTCATTTTAAATTCTGTTTTTGTTTTGGTAGTACTTTTACTACCGCAATCTTTATTGGTTTCTCAAAAGATTCATTGTTTATTTTTCAATGTACTTTATATTCCACATTATGTTTATTTCAGATGCAGAACGATTTTAATTATACTATGTGATTGAGAAAAAGTCAACACCTTTTTCAAAAGTTTTTTAAGTTTTTTCAAAAATTTAATTTTAAAAGTAAATCACGTTTTATTATAATAACCAATTAAAAAATATCTATTTTATATTTATTAATTACAATAAGTCATTAAATGATAGTTATTCGTCTTTTAAATATCTTTCCCAATCCATAAAAGCATGTCCTATTCTTACAACAAAGACCTTATTATTTTCTTCGTCAATAATGTAGAATATTATGTAATTTCTTACATTGATTTTTCTAATACTTTTATGTCCTATTAATTCTTCATTCAGTATAGGCATACTTCCAGCGACATCTTCCAATTTTTTTAATTCTTTTTTAAACAAAATTTTATATTTATCTGCAATGATATCTTCAGACAAATCATATCTAATATATGAAATAATGTTTTCTAAATCTTGTTTTGCTGTTTCTGAAATTTCTATTATATATTTTTTCATATTCACTCCAAATATTTATATAGTATCTATTTTTTCAAAGACTTCATCTAAAGAATGGACTTTATTTGCTTTTATATCATCTATTCCTTTTTGTAATTTTTCTTTTAAGTCCTTTTTACTTTGTATCATTACACTATCTGGTGCCTCTTTATCTATATGTGATAATTTTAAATATTCAATAAAATCAATTACTTGATTAGTTAGTTCTTCTGGCAATGTATCTATTTCTTTATATAATATTTGCTTTTCTATAGACATATTACTTACCTCCAAATTTCATACTTTTAATTTCCATTCTTCAAAACATTTCTTATAATAACTTTATATACTTTATTATAATTCCATAATATGGTATTGTCAATATTTTTATAAATATTTATTTTATTATCTTATTTTTTATTATTTCAATATTTTTTATTTATTCTACATTTTTAAATATTGGGTCTAAGTTAATTCCTATAGATGCTCCTTTTGAAATATAGACATTATTTATTTTGCTCTTTAATTGTTTTATGAAAGGTTCTATTTCCTGCGTAGAATAATTATTTAAAATTGCAGAATTATTTTCATCAAAAGTTTCTATAGCTCCTATATCATTTGTAAAGTTTACTGTGCCTTCATAGTAATAATTTGCTACTTTTATTCCATTTGTTGTTGTTATTTCAATTATATCTTTTATATTATTTTCTTCTATAGTACCTTCTAATCTGTGTTTAATCTCAATAGATTTACTTATATCATCTTCTTCGTATGAATATTTTAATACGATATTATTATCTTCTTTTCCTATTTTAAGTGTTTTGCCATTTAGCTCAAATATTACTATTTCCTTATTATTTTCCTTTATATGTGTAATTCCAAAAGTAAAATCATTCATTTTAATTGTTGTTTTTATATTTTTTTGTCTATGTTCACTTACTGTTATTTCTATGTTCTCAGCTGAGTCTGGATTTGATTTTAAATCTTCAACTTTTTCTCTCATTTTTATATTAAATGTATTTATGTCAGTATATTCGTCATCCATATTTAAAAGCTTGAATCTTGATGTTAAATAATCCATCATTATACTATCTTGTGTAAGCTTAGTAAGTAAAACATCTTGAACATTTGCGCTTTCCTTATTGTCTAGTTTCAATGTATATGTTACTACACTATAATCTTGATCATCAATTTTTATTTTACCTGATTTTTTACTAAACGCTGTATCTGGACTACTGTTTTTTAATAAATTGTAATATGAATCTATATGAGATTTTTCTACTTTTGAAACTTCTAAAATTTTATCAAAATTTAATTTTGTTATTTCATTTGGAACATAAGTCTCTCCAACTATAGCTTGTGATATTTGTTTTAAATTTTCATTTTTTATACCAATATATGCATTAGCAATTTGTGGACTATAAAATGCATACATATTTTTTTCTCTTGCTAAAGATATTCCAAACAATTCTGTATTGTTGCTATTTATTTTTATATTGTAGTTAGCTTTTTCTTTTTCATTATTAACCTTTCCTTCTACTTTTAACTTTAACTTATCCATTATACTACTATCTGCTATGTTAGATGAAGACCTTACTGTCATTTCTCCGTTAATAATATATGGAGTAGATTCTTTTACTCTTTCGTAATCTTCAAAACTTATCTCTTTTAATAGTTCTAAACTACTGCTTGTGGTTTTAAAATATCTGAAAAACGCACCTCTTTTAGTTCTAAAAACATCAGTAAAAAAGAATAGTACAGCCACTACTATAGCTATAATTATGATTACTACTGATATTATTATTAACTTAAGTTTTGCATTTTTCGATTTCATTAGTTTCTCCTTCTTTGATTATATACTTCATACATAACTATTCCTGCTGATACTGAAGCATTTAGTGAGTTTATTTTTCCTTTCATTGGAATCTTTACTAAAAAGTCACAATTTTCTTTTACTAACCTACTCATTCCAAATCCTTCACTTCCAATTATAATTGCTACACCCGAATCATACTTTTCTTCATTATAAAAAGTTTTTCCTTCCATATCTGTTCCATATATCCAAATATCATTTTCTTTAAGTTCTTTTATTGTTTCTGTCAAATTATTAACTCTTGCAATTTTCATGTATTGTACAGCTCCTGCCGATGTTTTATTGGTTGTAGCATTTACTAAAGCTGATCTTCTTTTTGGAATAATTATACCATGTACTCCTGAACATTCTGCTGTTCTTATTATTGAGCCTAAATTGTGTTCATCTTCTATTCCATCTAATATAATTATAAAAGGTTTTTCTCCTCTTTCCTTTGCTAAATCAAGTATGTCTTGCACTTCGCAATATTCATAAGGTGGAACTATAGCAATTACTCCTTGATGATTATGTGTTGTTGACATCTTATCAAGTTTTACTTTTTCAACTTCTGTAAAAACGACTTTATTTTTCTTTGCTAGATTTATGATTTCTATTATTGAGCCATGCTTTTCGCCTTTTTGTATGAATAATTTGTTTATATCTTTTCCAGATTTCAACAATTCTATTACACTATTTCTTCCTTCTACTTGGTTTAGACTTTCTTCTGATTTATTGTTATTATCCATTACTTATCCTCTTATCCATATAATTATTTATAAATTTTCTTATATTTGGCATTTCTTCATTTTTACATTTATCTATTATTGTATTTATATAACCTTTTTCTTTTAGTATTTTTAAACTTGGTATAAAGTTTATGTCAAATATCATTCCTACATAAGAAATATATTCATCCATTGGTGTTTTTAATAATGCTCTTTTTGTCTGCCTTTCATGATAAAAATCATCTAGTATCTCATTAGATATTTTTGAATTATTTATATTATCATCGTCCATTAAAACATCAAGATTTTCTATTGTAATAGATTTTAGTATATCAATTTTATCCGCATCTCTTACAAGTTTTGCTTGTAAAATCTCTTCTTCTGTTAAATTTTCTGCTATTTTAAATTTGTTATGATTCTTAATTGCTACTAATATTGTGTTATAATATTTTTCATCCTCACAAAATTCAGAAATAAAGTTATTTTCTTGTAATATCTTTACTCCTAAATCTGCATGGTCTTCCGATAGCTTGTCTTCAAAAGTGTCATACTTTCTTACTTGTTCAAATCTACCTATATCATGCAATAACCCTATTAGCATAGCTAAGTTAACTTGTTCTTCATCTAATTTAAGTTCCTTAGATATCTTTTCAGCTACATCAACAACTCTATAAGTATGTGCTATCTTAAATGCAATTCTTGGGTTGTTTTTATCATAATTTTCTACATAATCATTAAATACTTTTTTTGCTTTTTCTATATCTATCATTCTTATAATTCCTTTCTATGTACAGAGTAAATGGTATTACCACAACCTAAAATCTTCATACCTTTTAATCTGTTTTATCATTTGCTTTTAATACATTTAAAAATGCTTCTTGTGGTATCTCAACATTTCCAAATTGTCTCATCTTCTTTTTACCACGTTTTTGTTTTTCTAATAATTTTTTCTTTCTTGTAATATCTCCACCATAACATTTTGCTAAAACATCTTTTCTTAGTGCAGATATTGTTTCTCTTGCAATTATTGTTCCTCCAACTACAGCTTGTATTGGAACTGCAAATAACTGTCTTGGTATTTCTTCTTTTAATCTTTCTGTTAAAACTTTTCCTCTATTATATGCATTTGATTTATGTACTATAAAAGAAAGTGCATCTACTGGTTCATTATTAACATGTATATCTAGTTTTACTAAATCAGACTGTTTATATTCTTTTACATAGTAATCTAAAGATGCATATCCTCTTGTCTTTGATTTTAATGTATCAAAAAAGTCATATATAATTTCATTTAATGGTAATTCATATTTTAATGTTACTCTAGTTTCATCTAAATATTGCATGTCAATATAAATGCCTCTCCTTGTTTGGCATAAATCCATTACATTTCCTACATAATCTTTTGGAACCATTATGCTAGCTTCCACATATGGTTCTTCAATATAATTTATTTGAACTGATGGTGGAAGGTCTGATGGATTGTATAAATCCTCTACAGTTCCATCCGTTTTATGTATTTTATATATAACTGATGGAGCTGTTGTAATTAAACCTAAATCAAACTCTCTATCTAATCTTTCTTCTATTATTTCTAAATGTAAAAGTCCTAAAAATCCACATCTAAATCCCGAGCCTAAAGCTGATGATGTTTCTGGTTCAAATACTAATGCAGCATCATTTAATTTTAGCTTTTCTAAAGCTATTTTTAAATTCTCATAATCAGCCCCATCCATTGGATAAATTCCGCAGTATACCATTGAGTTTACTTCTTTATATCCTGGTAATGGTTCTTCTGCTGGAGAGTTTTCATTTGTTATTGTATCTCCAACTTTTATGTCTTGAAGACTTTTAATACTTGCTGCAATATATCCAACTTCTCCTGCTGATAGTTCATCTGCTTCTACTAACTTTCCTGGTTCGAAATATCCAACTTCTGTTACAGTAAAGTGTAGATTATTTGACATCAATCTTATTTCATCTCCAACCTTTACTGTTCCTTGATTTATTTTGACATAAGCTAGTGCTCCTTTATAGTCATTATAAATAGAGTCAAATATTAGGGCTTTTAATTTATCATCTTTGTTTCCAGTTGGTGCTGGAATTTCTTTTACTATTTTTTCTAATACCTGTTCAACATTTAAACCAGTTTTTGCTGATATACATGGTGCATCCATTGCTGGTATTCCTATTATATCTTCAATTTCTTTTTTTACTTCATCAGGTCTTGCACTTGGTAAATCTACTTTATTTATAACAGGTAGTATTTCTAAATTGTTGTCTAATGCTAGATACACATTAGCTAAAGTTTGTGCTTCAACTCCCTGTGTACTATCTACAACTAAAACAGCTCCTTCACATGCTGCTAAGCTTCTTGATACTTCATAATTAAAATCAACATGTCCTGGAGTGTCTATTAAATTAAGTTCATATGTCTTTCCATCTTTAGCTTTATACTTCATTCTGACAGCTTGGGCTTTTATTGTTATTCCTCTCTCTTTTTCAATATCCATATTGTCTAATACTTGCTCTGTCATTTCTCTTTTAGAAAGTGCTCCTGTCATTTCTATTAGTCTATCTGCTAAAGTTGATTTTCCATGGTCTATATGTGCAATTATACTAAAATTTCTAATTAAACTTTGGTCTTTCATAAGGCTCCTTTGAATTGCTTTTTTATTACATATATATACTAACATAAATATAAGTTTTAATCAAGTAAAAAAGCTCGATAATTCTATTGTAATTATCGAGCTTTCTTATTAAATTGAATAAATCGTAAATCTAAAACCATCGGACAACTTTTCCAAATCAAGCCTAGTTTTTTCAGGTTTAATCATTTCCAAAATAGCATCAATAACAAAGCTATATTCTTTGCTTGCACAAATGATAAATTCCTCAAAATCCCACATTCCAACAATTCCTGCTTTATTAGTTACATCTATCATTTCATTGTCTAAGCACATATATCCGCCTGTCCTTATTGCTTTTACACCTTGACTTTCCACAACTTCAAAATCTTTTGGAAGTTTGTTAATTTCTAAACCTTTTTCATTAACACCAAACCGTTCTTCCATTATTCTTATTCCTAAAAATTTGATTGCACCTAATGTACTTTTAAGACTGATTCCTTTTAAAATTTCATTGCATTCTTTTGGAGAAGGCTTTTTTTCTTCTAATTTAAATGTAAGTTGTTTACCATTCTCCATAATAAGAGTTGTTTCTGGTGAAAGAAAACGAATTTCCAATTTTTTCAACCTCCATACAATTGTTATTAGGTCTTATATTTATTTCGTTTAAATACGAACTTTTTTATTTTAGCACTTTTGTCTTTGAATTTCAACTAACTTAAGCAAAAATTTTATAAATCATTATTCTGCATTTTCATAGCCAAAATTACTTTTTAAATAAAAATGCCTGATAGTTATATTTCAAACTATCAGGTATTTTTGTTTAGTCAAATTTGATTACCAAGTTAGGTCCAAAGAAATTATGAGTTATACCAATTTTGGCTCCATTAGGTTTTAGATTTTCCACAATGTAGTCAATCAAGAAACTGTACTCAGGAGCCGCGCAGATGATAAATGCTTTTTCATCCCAAGTTCCTGCAAGTCCAGCTCGAAGAGTTGCTTTGACCATCATTTCATCCAAGTCCACATATTGCCCAATTTTAATAGCCTTCACTCCATCTTTTTCGATAACCTTCAAATCTTCTGGTATCCTTCTAATTAAAGTTTCTCCTTCTTGAATACCAAATTTTTCTCTTAATCCATCAATGCCAAAGTCCTGTTCTCCCATAAAAGCATAACCAAGGTACACTAAGCTAATTTTGCCTTTACATTCATGGTCAGAAGGCTTTTTCTCTTTATCTGTCCAGTGTAGTTTGAAATCGACTTGTCTTTCTCCTTCCATAATTAATCCTGCCTTCTGAGACAAACTTTTAATGTCGTACTTCATCCAGTCCTTTTCATTACCAATTGGTCCAAACATCCTATCTAAGATATCTTCGAGATTAGCAAAGTAGTGGTTTTCTTCTCCTTCAGTTTGCGGTTGTGATTGGCAATGATTTTCATCGCGAATTGATTCATCTTGAGAACTTGATTCCTCTTGAGGTTGAGTCTCATCCCCATAAAGAATCTCAACAAGTTCACCAAAACTGCCCTCTGATTCTTCTTGCTCAGGAGTTTCACTTCCATCAAGGAATTTCATGAGTTTGCCAAAGTAGTCTTCAGTAGCCATTTTTTTACCTCCAACAATTGTTTTATGGGTTTATTATAAATTATCACTTACAGTGACATGTTAACATAATGATTATATCATGTTTTACATAAAAAAGCAAATGTAATTTTTTAATTCAATTAGACTTAAAATTAATTACATTTGCTTTTTACATTATATTTTCTTTATCAATTTATTAAAATCTTCTTGAGCTTCCTCCTCCACCTGAAGAACCTCCGCCTCCGTGGAATCCTCCGCTTGAGAAACCTCCACTACTATGGGAACCACCCGAAGAGCCTCCACCAAAAAAGCCACCAAAAAATTTGATACGTCCTCCAAATATAGATGATATAATACACATTATAAATGCCATAATCAGCAAGGCTGTAATGAAATCCTCAATTTTTTTATTAAAATCTTCTTGCTCATCTACTTGTTCTTCTATAACTATGTCTTCTCCATTTATTACTTTTAAGAATGCATCAAATCCACTTTTTATTCCTTCATCCCAGTTGTCTTCTTTCAAATATGGAATAATGTACTGATCTTGGATTCTTCCTGTTTTTCCATCTGGCAAAATTTCTTCTAGGCCGTATCCTACTTCTACTCTAAATTCTCTTTCTTCTAATGCTAATAGTAGCAAAAGGCCATTGTCTTTATCTTTATCTCCTATTCCAAATTTTCTAAATAATTCTGTCGCATATTCTTCTAAAGAATCACCCTCTAAACTTGGTATAGTTACTACTACTATCTGTGCTCCTGAAATGCTCTCTAAAACTTTATTTTTTTCTATAATATATTGCTCTGTAGAATCACTTAAAATATTAGCATAATCATTTACATAAAATTCTCTTGTTGGCTCAACTATAGCTTTACAATTAATTGGTAATAAAAATATTAAAAAAGTTAATATTAATAATATTTTTAAAAATCTTTTTTTCTTCATTACATACTCCTATTTTATTTTTCTTGAGCTTCCGCCTCCACCTGAAAATCCTCCGCCGCCTGTAAACTTTCCTTTTGATTTATATTCTACATTTGGATTAATAGTAGACTTCACCATTATTTTTGCTATTTCTTTCATTTCTTCATCAGATGTCTCAATTATTTCTTCATTTGTTTTCTTTTCTCCTTTTGAATAATCTACCTTCAAACCTTTTTTTAATTTTACTGTTACTATTCCATATACCATTGTTAATAAACCAATAAGTTCATAAAATTTAAAATGCGCAAATAAAGATGAAAATGCAACAAAGAGAATAGTTAGCACTACATATTTACTTATTAGTTCTTTAGATGATCTATTATTTTGATATGTAGAAATAGCTATAAAAACAAATATGAAAAATAAAATTGCTAATAGAAATTGATAAGGAATATTTACCTTTTTTTCATTAAGTTTGTAGACATCTTCTAACACACTAAACTGTACCCCTTGTCAAGGACATTTTAGAAAAAGGGATAAATATTTTTTCTGGTAAATATTGTATGTTTCATTT
>CANRBH010000044.1 GCA_947628825.1 uncultured Clostridia bacterium
AAAAGAAGACTGAAAGTTGCCTTACAAGCGACTTATCAGTCTTTTACTCTCTAAAAAGTGTCAAATTTAGGATTATAATACACTTTTTGATTTAATTTGTCAACTGTTTTAATCAAATTACTTGAAAAATTCTTGTAAATAGGTTATTATATATAAAGAAAAATTTTTAGGAGAGTAAGCTATGAAACAAAAATTTTTAAAAGATTTAGGAATAGATATAGATGGTGATACAGAAGATTTATTAAAACAATTTGACCTAAACGGTTTTATGGACCAAATTAGTGATAATAGACTAAAAGAAAAAGATGAAAAAATAGATGAGATTGAAGGAAAAAATAATAAATAAAAGGAATATTTATGAATCCACCTGTAAAGAAAAATGAAGAATATGTAGTAGATATAATTGATTATGGAATGGAAGGAGAAGGTATAGCCAAAATAGATAGCTATACCATTTTTGTAATTGGAGCTTTAAAAGGAGAAAAATGTAAGATACATATTACAAAAGTTCTAACAACTCATTGTTTTGCAAAAATTGTTGAAATCATAAAGTCATCAAAAGAAAGAATAGAAGCTGATTGTAATACATATAAAAGATGCGGAGGTTGCACATTAAGACATATAAGTTATGATGAAACTTTAAAAATAAAACAAGAAAAAGTACAGAATCTAGCAAATAAGATGCTCAAGAGTAAAGTTAGAGTAGATAATGTTGTAGGAATGGAAAATCCAGAACATTATAGAAACAAAGCAATTTATCCAATTAGTCAAAGTAAAGAAGTGGGGATATTTGCACAAAGAAGCCATGACATTGTTCCAATAAAAGGATGTAAAATTCAAACTATTCAATCACAAGAAATTGCAAAATATATTGTGGATAATTGGGATGATTCAATTTATGATGAGAAAATTGGAAAAGGTTTACTTAGAAACATAATGATTAGAGAAGGCTTTAAAACTAAAGAGGTGATGTGCGTAATAGTACAAAATGGAAATAAGAAATATGATGCAAGTAATCTTGTTAAAAAATATCCTAACATAAAGACTGTGATAGTAAACGTAAATACAAAAAATACAAATGTTGTGCTTTCAAATGAAAATAGAGTTGTTTACGGAAAAGGATATATTGAAGACATATTAGACAGTTATACTTTTAGAATTTCACCAAATTCATTTTACCAAGTAAATCCTATGCAAACGGAAAAACTATACAATTTAGCAATAGAAAAAGCAAAATTAAAAAAAGATGATATTATATGTGATTTATATTGTGGGATTGGAACAATAGGAATTTTTGCATCTAAGTATGTAAAAAAAGTTTATGGAATTGAAATAGTAGAAGAAGCAATAAAAGATGCAAAAGAAAATGCAAGTATAAATAATATAAATAACACTGAATTTATTGTTGGTGATGTAGAGAAAGCTTTTAACAATTTATTGAATAAGGGAATAAAACCTAATGTAGTTTTTGTTGATCCACCAAGAAAAGGCTTGGACAATAAAACTATAGAAAACTTATGCCAGATAAAGCCACAAAGGTTAATATATGTAAGTTGCAATCCATCAACATTAATGAGAGATTTGCAAAAATTAGAAGAAGTGTATGACATAGTATCAATAACGCCAGTTGATAATTTTTGTTATACATCACATATTGAATGTTGCTCGGTGTTATCGCTGAAAGATTAGGTGCTCTTTCATAAGAATATAATTATAGAAAAAAGGAGGTAATCGAAATGCCAAAACTTGTATTAATAATTGGACCCCAAGCAGTAGGAAAAATGACAGTAGGTCAAGAATTAGCAAAATTAACAGGATATAAATTATTTTATAATCACATGACAATAGAAATGGTTAGATTAATATTTGATTATGATAAAAAAGTATATCAAAGAATGAACAAACTTATAAGAGATGAAGTATTTAAAGAATTTGCCAAGAGCAATGAAAAAGGAATAATATTTACAGGATGTTTTGACTTTGGAAAACATTTTGAAGAAGAAAAGGCTCAAACTGATAATTGGATGAGTTTATTTGAAGAATCGTATGTAATAGAGTTAGAAGCAACTTTAGAGGAAAGACTAAAAAGAAACAAAACAGATAATAGATTAAAATATAAAGAATCTAAAAGAGATTTAGAATGGAGTGAAAATGATTTATTAAAATCAATGGAAAGGCATAGATTAAATTCAAATCCGGGTGAAGGAGAAAAGATTTTTAAGAACTATTTAAAAATTGTAAATACAGATATATCTGCTATTGATACAGCTAAAATTATAAAAGAAAAATTTAATTTATAAGGTGAAAAATATTGCATGAACTTTTATTGATTAATTAAAATAGATAAACAAAATAAAAATAAAACTAACATAGTGTAAAATAATTTCGGGGAAATTTAAAATAAAAAATGAGATACTCCCAAAGTTGTGTTAAAATAATTTTGGTAAAAGCAATTTTAACCAATGAAAGGAGTATCTCAAAGACCTAAATGATGTAAGAGATAATAAAAATAATACAACAGATGGCATTAAAATAGGCACAATTACCTTTGAAGGAATAAAAAAACTTGAAACAGCATCAATAAAACCTGATAGTGAATTTACTAAGATTGGAACAATTGGATATAGTCTAGCAGAAATAAAAATTGAACAAGATGATGGATTATATCAAATAAGAATAGAGCCAACTACATCTGAAGGAGAATCAGAAAATCAAGGAGAAGGTTCTGGAGATGAAGAAGGAGAAGGCTCAGAAAATGAAAATGGTGACTCAGATAATAATCAAGGTTCTGAAAGCCAGGAAAACAATGAAAAAGAAAATGATGCAAAAGATCCTAATACAGGAGATGTTGGTATAAAAGTATTTATTGTACTTATGATTGTTTCTTTACTAGGAATAGTTTTAATATCAAGAAAGAAAAAAACAAAACAAAGTAAATAAATTATAAAAAGAGGCTTAATTGATTTTAGGTCTCTTTTATTTTTTTCACAAACTTTATTTAATTTCATATTATAGACAAAAGAGGTGATACTAATTTGGCTTATTCTGATAGAGAATTGATAGCAAGAATAATACAATGTGAAGCAGGTGGAGAAGGAGACAATGGTATGAGAGCAGTTGCTTCTGTTATAATGAACAGAGTAAATGCAACTGAAGGTGAATATGCAAGAGTTTCTCAAGGAGGAAGTATACGAAATATAATATTCCAAGAAGGGCAATTTGATTGTGTAAGGGAAACTTTATATGGAAAGTATAATTCACAAAATATATATAATATGAATCCAACCGAAGTTGAGTATAATATAGCAGATTGGGCAATAGCAGGAAATAAATTGCAGGAGGCAGGAACTTGTTTATGGTATATGAATCCATTTAGACCAAGCTGTCCTCGGAACATTCCCATATAATGGCTCAGGAACTTTTCATACTAAAATAGTACAACATTGTTTTTTTAGACCAACTCAAGTTTATTCTCGTTCATAAAGCTAAAACACCTTTAAATGAAAGGAGAACATAATGGAAGAAAAAGAGGACTTAGATACAAGAGAGGTTGCCACAAATTTATCAAATAGTAGTGGAAATGCAACAGCAATACCAAATGGAATGAATAATAATATAATGCCAGAGGTATTAACTAATGCAATTTATACACCAGCATTCTTACGTACACAAATTGGTAGACTTATGAGAGTTGAATTTTTAATTGGAACTAATAATTTAGTTGATAGAATAGGTGTATTAGCAGATGTTGGAGCAAGTTATATTTTACTTAGATCTTTTGAAAATGATAGTTTAGTATATTGTGATTTATATTCAATTAAATTCATTACAATATCGACAACAAGTAGATTACTACAAAATTTAACAGAAAACACTTATATGCAAGATGGCATGAGTAATAATTACCTAAATAATGGATTCTCTAATAATAATTACTCTAATTTAAATAATGTTTTACCAAATGTAAATGGATTTTCAAGTACAAGGAATTGGTAAAAATAAATCGTTGCCAAAATTTTATATTACGTATCAACGATTATATGGGTTACAATAAAAAAATGTAGACATTCTTAATTAAATCAAAAATGTCTACATTTATTTTTATATTATATATAGTCAGTTTAATACTGAACTTTAATCTGAATTATCTATTAGCTTAAAAATGCTCCAAGAGCACCAAAAACACCAGCTGATGCTAATCCCATAATTATTCCTGCAAGAACAACACCCGCCATTATAGCAATGGAACTTTTCTTAAAGTCCATATCTAAAAGGCTAGCAGCTAAAGTTCCTGTCCAAGCCCCTGTTCCCGGAAGAGGAATTCCAACAAATAAGAATAAAGCAAAATATAAACTTCCTCCAGCTTTCTTCTGTAACTTCTTTCCACCTTTTTCGCCTTTTTCTAAGCAAAACTTAAAGAATTTTCCAATAAATTTCTTATCACTTCCCCAGACTAATACTTTCCTTGCAAAGAAGAATATTAGTGGTACTGGTAGCATATTTCCTAATATACAAACTATATATAATGGAACAATAGGAAGTGCATCTCCAAAAGCTGTACTTAATCCAATAGGAACAGCTCCTCTTAATTCAATTAAAGGTATCATTGATACAAAAAATACTATTAAAAATTTCTTAAACATTTCTAAATAAACTCCTTAAAAAAATATATGCCTTTATTATAATTTATAATACATCATAAAAATTTAGTAGCAAAAATATTTTACTATAATAAAAATAAAATGTAAATAATCTAAAAAATATTAACAGCAAAAATAAATCAAAATAAAGCTTGAATAAAAAAAATTTTTTATATATAATATAATAGCAATTTTTAAGGTATAAGGAGACTAACTATGATTTATCCTAAATTTTTAAAAGAAAATGACTTAATTGAAGTTCCAGCACCATCAGCAGGAGCAAATGATGAAGCTGATATAAATAGAATGAAAAACGCTAAATTGAAATTAGAAAATTTAGGCTATAAAGTAAAAGTATCAAATAACCTTTTTCATAATTCAATAGGAAGAAGTAATAGTGCTGAAAATAGAGCAGAAGAAGTAAACAAAATGTTTGAATCAGCTTCAAATTTAATTTTGTGTGCTGCTGGAGGAGATTTTTTAGTTGAAATTCTTCCATATATTGATTTTGATAAATTAGTAAAAAATCCGAAATGGATAGAAGGTTTTTCCGATCCAACTGGTTTATTATTTCCAATCACAACTAAATATGACATAGCAACAATCTATGGCTCTAACTTTAAAAGTTTTGGAATGGAAGATTATCATAAAAGTTTAATAGATAATTTAGAAATTCTAAAAGGAAAATTAATAGAACAAGAAAGCTATGATATGTATGAAAATGAGAGAGTCCAAAGAATAACTGGGTTAGAAGGATTTAATTTGACTGACAAAGTTGAGTGGAAAACTTTTGATAATAAGAATGTAAATGTTACAGGAAGAATTATTGTAGGTTGTTTAGATATAATAAGTGAGCTTGCAGGAACAAAATATGATGGAATGAAAGATTTCAACTATAAATATAAACAAGATGGTATAGTAATTGGACTAGATAATTGCGAACTTTCTAAAGAAGAATTCATACGCACAATATGGAAATTAAATGAATTAGAATATTTTAAATATGCAAAATGTGTTATAATTGGAAGAAATGGTTTAGATAAAACCTATTATGCAGAATATGAAGATATGAAAAAATGTCTAGAAGATAGTGTACTTTCAAAGCTTAATATTCCAATAATATATGATGCAGATATATCACATAAAGGGCCAAGTTTAAATATAATAAATGGTGCTATAGCTCATATTGAATGTGAAAATGGAAAAGGAAAAATAAACTTTGAATTAAGATAAAAATTTTAGATGGCTACTAAGAAAAAAAACTAGCAGATACACGTGTATCTGCTAGGCTCTGACTAATGTGTTGTGTGCTCATATATAAAATACCAAAAGTTGCTTATCAGGAAGAGTGAGGTTCCGATTAAAAGAGCTATTTTTATGAAAAAAAATGCAATTGAAGTTATAACTCTAATAACGAAAGGACACTTCTGGATGAATTTATCAATGCTTTCAAATATTTTAAATTTGACACACAACTGAATAGCCAGAAAGAATAGGACAGTTGGTATAACAAAGCCCCACATACAAACATCTCCTTAGATGTATTTTGAAGTCTACATAATAATTATACCATATTTTAAGATAATTAACAAGTAATTTTAAAAATTTAATTAAAAACGAAAAGTCAATAAATATAAAAATTAAAACCAAAAATGAAATTTAAAAGAATCATACACATTATTAAATTATAAAAAAGAAAGAGGTAAAAAATGAAAGAAGAATTTATTAAATTATTAAAAGAAACTAATAGAGAAGGAATGGATAAATTACTAGAGTTTTTAGAAAAATCTGATTTTTATAAAGCTCCAGCAAGTACTAGATTTCATGGAAGTAAAGAAAATGGTCTATTAGAGCATAGTATGAAAGTTTATGAAATACTAGAACAAAAAGTAAAAACATCTGTGGTATCAATAGATGTACCAGAAGAATCAATAAGGATAATAGGACTTTTACATGATATATGTAAAACTAATTATTATAAAGTAGATTATAGAAATGCAAAAAATAGTTTAGGGGTATGGGAGAAGGTTCCATACTTTGCAGTTGAAGATACTATACCATATGGGCATGGAGAAAAATCTGTAATGATGCTTACAGAATACATAAAACTAACTAATGAAGAAAAATATGCGATACGTTGGCATATGGGATATACAGAACCAAAAGAATTATATACTACAATAGGATTAGCGTATAAGAAATATCCTCTAGCCCTACTTACACACGAAGCAGACTTAGAGGCAACTTATTTCTTTGACATATAAAATAAAAGTCAAATAATTTTTGACCGATAAAAAAATTGACATAAAGAAAGGACACTAAAAATGGAAGAGAACATTTTAGGAACAGAAAAAATAGGAAAATTGATAAGGAAGTTTTCAATTCCTTGTATAATATCATTATTAGTTAATTCACTATACAATATAGTTGACCAAATATTTATAGGCTGGGGAGTTGGATACTTAGGAAATGGTGCAACAAACATTGTATTCCCAATAACAATGATTTGTTTAGCATTTTCACTAATGCTTGGAGATGGTTCATCAGCATATCTAAGCTTAAAGCTTGGTGAAAAGAAAAAAGATGAAGCAACTAAAGGTGTAGGAAATGGAATAATATTATCAGTAATAATTGCAATTATATTCTGCATAATAGCATTAGTATTTTTAACACCATTACTTAACATTTTTGGATGTACTGATGCTTTAAGAAGTTTCGCAGTAGAGTATGGAAGAATAATTGCAATGGGCATACCATTTATGATGATAGGAACAACACTTAACTCAATTATAAGAGCAGATGGAAGTCCAAAGTATGCAATGACATCAATGGTATCAGGAGCAATACTTAACATTATACTAGACCCAATTTTAATATTTGTATTTAAAATGGGAGTAGCAGGTGCAGCTATTGCTACAATATTTAGTCAGTTTATAACTTTTATATTAAATGTACTTTATTTAAGAAAAACAAAATCAATTAAATTAAGTCTGGATTCATATAAACTTAAACTTAATGTAGCAAGAAAAGTAACAGCTCTAGGAATAAGTAGCTTTATTACTCAAATGAGCTTTGTATTTGTAGTTGCAGTTCAAAATAATTTATTTTCTAAATATGGAGTAGATTCGAAATATGGATCAGAGATACCAATCACAGTTATTGGTATAGTAATGAAAATAAATCAAATATTAAATAGTATAATAGTAGGAATAGCAGCAGGAGCACAACCAATATTCGGTTATAACTATGGTGCTAAGAAATATGATAGAGTAAAAAAGACTTTGAAGATAGTTTTAAGTATAAGTTTGACTATAAGCACTATTGCATTTATATTATTCCAGTCAATTCCAGAAGTACTTATTTCTATATTTGGTAGTGGAGATGCATTATATATGGAATTTGCATGCATTACATTTAGAACATTCTTAATGCTTTGCATATGTAATGGAATTCAGATACCATCAGGAATATTCTTTTAAGCTATTGGAAAAAGTTCAAGAAGTATCATATTGTCACTTTCAAGACAAATTATATTCTTGATTCCTGCTATGCTTATATTAAGTAATATTTTTGGTTTACTTGGAATTTTATATGCTGGTCCTGTTGCAGATGGAATAGCATTTGTTATTGCCGTTATACTTCTTACAATACAAGTAAAGAAGCTAAAGGGAAGCGGAGAAAGTGTTACAGGCGAAGAGAATGAAAAAGTAAAGGCAATACCAGAAGATAGGAGAATTGTGATTACTATTGCAAGAGAATATGGTTCTGGTGGAAGATATATTGGAAGACTAGTTGCAGAAAAACTAGGAATAAACTTTTATGACAAGAGCTTTATTACAAAAATGGCTAAGGAAACGGGTCTTGATTCTGAATACATAGAAAAAATAGAACAAAAAAGAAATGGTTTAGAGGAAATAAATAATTACAATGGAACACTAAGCAATAGTGATGAACTATTTATTAAAGAATCAGAATTTATTAAAAATCTAGCAGATAAAGAATCTTGCGTTATAATAGGAAGATGTGCAGACTTTGTTTTAAAAGATTATAAAAA
>CANRBH010000045.1 GCA_947628825.1 uncultured Clostridia bacterium
ATTCCTTTCTTCGCTTCGCTCAGAATCGGCACTTCAAACATTTGCTTCGCAAATTTTCGAAGCTGCCATGCTGAGGAATGATTTTTGCCCTTAGGCATACTGCTCTTTCATTTGTGCTAGTCTAAACATCAATTTCTCCAGTAAAAACAGTTCTTGCAGGACCTGTCATATAAACATGATTATCTGTTTTTCTCCATTCAATCTTTAGGTTGCCTCCTAAAAGTTTTACATTAACACACCTATCTGTTAATCCATTTAAACAGCTTGCCACAACTGATGCGCAAGTTCCTGTTCCACAAGCTAAAGTTTCACCTGCACCTCTTTCCCAAACTCTCATTTTTAAATGATTTCTGTCTATTAATTCTATAAATTCAACATTAACTTTTCTTGGAAAATGCTCATCTTTTTCTATTATTGGTCCATATTTTTCTACTTCAAAATCATCTACATTTTGTACGTAACTTATTGCGTGTGGATTTCCCATAGATACACAGGTTAAGTTAAATTCTTTATCCAAAGCTTTAACATTAACTTTATTATATTCTTTTTCTAGAGATTGGGTAGTAATTTTATTCTGCTCTATATCTGCCTCACTAGCCTTTGATAAAATAGTATTTTGTACTGGTATCTTTTCCGCTTCTAAAATCGGTTCTCCCATATCAACTTCAACAGTATCTACTTTTCCTTCTGCTAAATTTAATTTTAATTTTTTTATTCCTGCTAAAGTTTCTATTGTTAATTCTGTCTTGTTTGTTAGATTGTTGTCATATACATATTTACCAACACATCTAATACCATTACCACACATTTCTGCTTGGCTTCCATCACTATTATAAATTTCCATTTTAAAATCAGCAATGTTGCTTTTGCAAATTAAGATAAGTCCATCTGAACCTATTCCAAAATGTCTATCGCTTACTTTAATAGCAATCTCTGATGGATTTTCTAATTCTTTTTCTAAACAATTAACATATACATAGTCATTTCCTATGCCTTCCATTTTTGTAAATTTCATATTTAATCCTTTTGGTAGCTTTTCTATCTTAAAAGCTTTAAACGATTTTATTTTTTATAATACTTCTATGCTTTTAATGTTTTTTCTACCTCTAATTTTGAATAGTTATTTTAATTAAAATATACTAACTTTTTCTTCAATATATTCTTCTATTTTATCAATTGGTAAACGTACTTGTTCCATTGTATCTCTATCTCTTACTGTAACTTGATTATCTTCTAATGTATCAAAATCGACAGTTACGCAATATGGTGTTCCTATTTCATCTTGTCTTCTATATCTTTTTCCAATAGAACCTGCTTCATCATAATCACACATAAATTTCTTTGATAACATATCATATATTTCATTTGCCTTATCACTTAGCTTTTTAGAAAGTGGTAAAATTGCAACTTTATATGGTGCAAGTGCTGGATGTAAATGTAATACTATTCTTGAATCTCCTTCTCCTAAATCTTGATTTTCATAACTGTTGCATAAAAATGCTAAAGTTAATCTATCTGCTCCCATAGATGGCTCTATTACATAAGGAATGTATCTTTCATTTGTTTCAGGATCTAGATATGTTAAATCTTCTTTTGAATGTTCTGCGTGTTTTGATAAATCATAATCTGTTCTATCTGCAATTCCCATAAGTTCTCCCCAACCAAATGGGAATAAAAATTCAATATCAGTTGTTGCTTTACTATAAAAAATTAGTTCTTCTTTTGAATGGTCTCTTAATCTCATATTTTCTTCTTTCATTCCTAAAGATAATAAGAAGTTTTTGCAGAATTCTTTCCAATAACTGAACCATTCTAAATCTGTTCCTGGTTTGCAGAAAAACTCTAATTCCATTTGTTCAAACTCTCTTGTTCTAAAAATAAAGTTTCCAGGAGTTATTTCATTTCTAAAAGCTTTTCCTATCTGGGCTATTCCCATAGGCATTTTCTTTCTTGTTGTTCTTAATACATTTTTGAAATCAACAAATATTCCTTGAGCTGTTTCTGGTCTTAAATAAACTGTTGATGTACTATCTTCAGTTACTCCTTGGAATGTTTTGAACATTAAATTAAATTTTCTTATATTTGTAAAATTAGTTTTTCCACAGTTTGGACATGGTATCTTATTTTCATTTATGTAGTTTACTAGTTGTTCATCAGTCCATCCATCTGCTACTAAGTCTTTCTTATTTTCATGAGCCCATTCTTCTATTAATTTATCTGCTCTATGTCTTGTTTTACATTCTTTACAATCTATAAGTGGATCAGAAAATCCTGATAAATGTCCTGATGCTACCCATGTTTCTGGGTTCATCAGTATTGCTGCATCTAGTCCTACAATGTTTTTTTGTTCTTGTATAAATTTCTTTCTCCATGCAGATTTTACATTATTTTTTAGTTCAACTCCTAATGGCCCATAATCCCACGTATTAGCTAAACCTCCATAAATTTCTGAGCCTGGGTATATATATCCTCTTGCCTTACATAGATTTACTATTGTATCCATATTTTCTATCATAACATCCATTCCTTTCTTCGCTTCGCTCAGAATCCGTACTTCAATGATTTACTTTGTAAATCATCGAAGCTACGACGCTGAGGAACAATCTTACATAAAATACGCTAATTTCAAATATACTGCTACAAAAATTTCAACGGCGGTTATTGCTGGAAATCCATATTTAAAATACCATTTCTTTGTTTTGTGTCTAAATGTGTACATTCCTGCTATACCACCTATTCCTCCACCAAGAAGAACTAGCAAGAATAAGAATCCTTCACTTACTCTCCATTGTCCTATTTTGGCTTCATGTTTATCATACCACATTATTAAAAAAGCAAATAAATTAATTGCTAATAAGTATAAAAGTATATTTTTTAAAGTAAAAATACGACTTATTATCTCTTGTTCCATTTAAAATTATATCCTTTCTTTGTCGTCATTCCAATAATTGTATATAAATATTATTTTCTATAATTTATTCAAATTTTTTCACGTTCATATTATATAATTTTTTTATTATTTTTGCAATAGAATAGTGTTTTTTTGTTTAGATTAAATAGTCAAAGGAGATGTTGTATCTAAACATCTCCTTTGACTATATGCAAAAATTATTTCTTTACATTCTTTCTCTAGCCCATTTAAGTTGTTCAGTAGCTTTTATCTTTTCTTCATCACTCAATTCACGACCAAGTTTTGGACAATAGAGAGGCTTACGAATATTAGTATATTCACTAGCTCTTTCAAGAGCCCCCGCAATTACTCCATTGACCTTAAGACAAACTGCTTTCATGTCATTATCTCTGAACCAGTCATATGGGTCAGGATCAGGTAATAGTCTAAAATCACTACACTGATCACAGTATTCGCACCCAGATATACCTTGAGAAGAATAAGATAACTTGCCTTTGCTATCAATAGCAACAACAGATGTGCCAGTTTCTTCAAGTTTTGTAATTTCTTGAAGAGTATTTTTGCTTAACATTTTTTCCTCCTAACAATTGTTTAGTGAGAATCTACAAACTTGCCATTTTTATTATATTTCGCATGGCTACGAATGATATAGATATTATATCATATTATTCAATTTTTTTACAAATATTTTTCTAATATTCTTTTTAGAAAATTCCATGGTCCTGTTTTATCCGTTAGACCATCATAATTATTTTCAATTCTTTTTAATAATTCTTCTTTCGAAAAATATTTCACTTCCGATACTTCTTCTTTTTGAATTTTTATATCTGAAATATCAATATTTTTCGTAATCAAATAACATTCATTATAATGTTTATTTATAATATCTCCTTGTTCATTTATTGATGTTGAACCAACTAAATACTTAATATCACTATCACTTATTTCAATTCCTAGTTCTTCTTTAGCTTCTCTTATTAAAGCTTGTCTTCCAAACTCTCCACTTGTAACATGTCCTCCTAGTGTAAAATCCCACTTATTAGGCCATAATTTTTTTGTACTACTTCTTTTTTGCAATAATACATTTTTATTTTCATCTATAATAAATGCATATACTGCTCTGTGCCATAATCCCTTTTTATGACATTCTTCTCTACTTGCAATTTTTCCTGTAAATTCTCCCCACTCATTTAGTACATCAAATTTTTCTTCCATATTATCCTTCTTTCTCTTAAACATTTATACTTATTATATTGTCTACCTTTCTTGATTTTCTCTTTCTTTAAATCTATCAGGAACTTGTATTTCCATTGGTACTAGAGTACCATCTTCTACAATATTAATTTCTACTCCAAAACTATTTAAACCATCTTTCTTTAGTTCTCTATTTTGTAACCATAAAGGAATTATAACTTGTTCTCTCACATCTCTAAATATTTCTCTAGTTATTCCTATATACCTTTTTGGCATTGTTTCAATTATCTCATCTTTTCTGTCAGGAAATGCTTTAATTAAAAATAAAATTCTTTCTTTTGCTGTTTCAATATATTCTGATTGGCTTACTTCAGTAATTCTATATTTTTTTATTGCAGAATCTTTCACAAATGGCACTTCATCCCAAGGTATATTCCACGCTTCATGAACTGCTTTACCAAGGCATAATTCTCTCGCATCAAAACTTGGGCCAACATAGTCCATATATACATATTCGCCATTTTTTATATCTAAGGTTACTCCTCCTCGTGTATGTATTCTTTCATTAGTGCCTTTTTTCATATCTTCCAATATTATGACAGCTTCTGGTACTGCTTTTTTTACCTCTTGTATATATCCTTTAACTCTGTCTCTTTTAAAAGTCTGTCCATTTGGCAATTTGCCATTAACACCTTTCAAGCAATCACACCTTGCTGTCATCATTTCAACAGGAAATTCTTTTTCAACTTTCTCCCAATCTTCAAGAGAATCAATTACATACATTTTATTTAAAGGGCTTAGTTTTGGTAAATATTTATCTACTAAAGCAATACCTTTACATTTTTTATACATATTAATTATTGGTAAATGTTCTTGTCTAGATAAATCTAAAATCATAGAATCCTCCATAAGTGCATATTATCATAAAAACTACATAATTTCAACAAATTAGTATTTAAATAACTTAATATGTGTAGAAAATCTTGTTGCTTTATAGTATAATAAATTTAATTTTTATAGGAGGTATAAAAATTGAATAATTATTATAATAGCATATGTAAAGAAATAAAAGATTATTTTAAAGTTTTAGAGCCTAACTTTCCAGAATGGTTAAATGAATATATAGATACGAAAGAATTATTATCACAAAGGTATATTAGTGTTACTAATGGTACAATTTATACTGATTTATTTGAGAGTGATTTTTTCTTTTCAAGTCTAGATCATTCAGTAGCAGTTGCTTTAATAATATGGCATTTTACTCATGATAAAAAACAAACTTTATCTGGATTGTTTCATGATATATCCACACCTGCATTTAAACATTGTATAGATTATCTTAATGGTGATTATATGACTCAGGAATCTACAGAAGATTTAACTACTGAAATTATAATAAATTCAAAGGAAATAATGGATTTATTGAAAAGAGATAATATTGAAATATCTGAAGTAGATAATTATCATATTTATCCAATAGCTGATAATGATACTCCAAAATTATCTGCTGATAGACTAGAATATTCTCTCTCAAATGCTTTATTTATTTACAAATTACTAGACCTATCAATCATTAAAGAAATCTATGATGATATAGAAATTCAAGAAAATGAGGAAAAAGAAATCGAATTAGGATTTAAGACTAAAAAAATAGCAAGAAGTTTTGTAAAAGTTACAAGTAGATTATCGGTTATATACCGTGAGGATAGAACTCGATATTCTATGCAGTTTATTGCTGATATTATAAAAAATTTAAATGAAGAAAATAAAATATCAAAAAAAGATTTATATGAAATGAAAGAAAGTGAAGTAATTGATATTATTGAATCTTCTAAATATAAAGAAATTTTTAATATGTGGAGAAAAGCGAAAAAAGTTCAATTGTCAACTGAGGAACCTCAAAATGTATATTATGTACATCATGGAGCAAAAATAAGATATATTGACCCTTTATTTAATGGCGAAAGAATGTCTAAATGCTGTAAAATTGCTAAAAAAATGATTGATAATAATTTATCTTATGATATGAATAAATTTGTGTATTTGAACTTTAATTTTCCGGACTAAAAAAATGTATATTATAATGTAAAATTGTTTTTATACCTTCTAAAAACAATTTTACATTATTTATTGTATAAATGAAAACCACTTCATTGAACGGGTAGTTTTTTTATTCTGCAATCATTTGGCCACATGCACCATTAATGTCACTTCCATTTGTTTCATAATATTCAACTTGCATCCCATTATTTTTTAGTTCTGAAATAAATAAATCTAAATTTTTACTTTCTACTAAATTACTATTTTCTACCTTATTAAATTTATTTATTTTTATAAATTCATTTTTTCCTAATAATTCAAATAACTCTTTTGCATCATTAATTGTATCGTTTATACCATCAAGTAATACATAATTCCATTCAACTTGTTTATTAGAAATTTTTTCATATTCTTTTACAGTATTAACTAAAGTTCTTAAGTCAGCATTTATTGGAATTAAATTATTACGTTTTTCTTGAAACGCAGAATGTAGAGAAATTGTTAGTTTAAAATTTATATTTTTTAAATCTTCGGCTAATTTTAAAATATGTTCTAAACTAATGCCTGTTGTAGCTAAGGCAAATTTATTATTAGGATACTTATTGTTTAAATATCTAAACGATTCCACTAAATTATTATAATTTAATAATGGTTCTCCAATTCCCATAGCACTAAATAAGATTGGTTTATTTCCATTAAGTTTTTCATTTTTTATTATATTTTCTATCTGTGTAGATATTTCTTCTGCAGTTAAGTTTCTTTTAAAATTATGTTTAATTCCATTATAGCAAAATTTACATCCCAAATTGCATCCAACTTGTGTTGAAAAGCAGATTATATGTTTGTTTATATAATCGACATATGTCGTTTCTATTTTTAGATTATCATATGTTCTTTGAACATATTTTCTAGTTATTTTATCTGTTGAATATTTTATATCTTCAATTTTTATATTTGCTTTTTCATTCATCTTAATCTCCTATCAGTTAAATAATCTATTTATTTTAGATTATCCACGTATTTATCAAGCATCTTTGAATCTATTTTATCTATTATTTCATATTCATAAAGTTTATATGAGAATTTTTTTAAAACATCTACAGCTATGTATGTACCATTTTTATAATAGTAACGCAATTCTTCTCTTGAAGCACCATTTTTGTTGATGTTAATTTTTTCATAATAATTCTCTTCCCAATTGTATGTATATATTTCATCATCTTCACTTAGTATATTAGCATCATATGATAATTCCATTCTATAATAATTTAGGTATAACTGACTATCATCATAATTACCTAATGCAGCATATATTTTTCCATTAGTATAGTAAATTATCCAATTTAAGTAATCATCATATTCTCTAATTTTTTTGTTCACGTTTTTTGTTTTATAACCATAATAAATATATGATGGATATTTTTTATTTGAATCACTATCAAAATCTATTTCATGAATATTATTCTCTATATTATCTATACCAAATAATAAGTACTCATTTGTATATAATTTTCTTTCAATTAATTCGTTTTCAAAATCAGATACAGATGGAATATTATTATTTATTTTTTGTATTGCTGTATAATGCATAACGAATTCCAATAATATTATAAAAACCAATATTATTATTATTGTTATTATTGCTTTCTTTTTTTAAATAAATTTCTTTGCATATTCTATGAATAACATAAATGTACAAATATAATAAATATTCAAAAAATAAATAGATATCATAGACATTATTAGTGCTTGTCCAATGTAATCAATGCCTACATTTTCCCCATTATCCATTTGATTGTATATAAAACGACTTATAATCATACATATTCCAGCAATTATTGATATTATTATTTTGGGCTTTGTTATTTCCTTCAATACACAAAAATAAATCATAAATCCAATTATTTTTACTATGTAAAATAAAATTATATTAATAATTTCGTTTATATATGTATTTGATTCTGTTAACCCTGAAAACAATGTATTGACAGGAAATAATGTTAATATTCCTGCTAAAATAGTAAATATAATATATAATTTTGTTGTCTCACTTGAGTTTTTGTTAATTGAATTAGTGCTTTTTGAAATATTTTTACTATCATATTCTTCCATATTTATTCTCCCACTACTTAATTAATATCATAATAACATATTCAAAAAATATATACAATAATAATTTTTTATTGATAGATAAAATTTATTTACACACAAAAAAAACAATCAGTTTAATTCCGATTGTTTTTATATCTACAATTCTAAAAAATATTGTTGGAGCAGGTAACGGGAATCGAACCCGTATAGCCAGCTTGGAAGGCTGGAATTCTACCATTGAACTACACCTGCATATTCATAAGACATTTATTATTTTACACTATATAGTTTTAAATGTCAAGATTTTTGTTGAATTTTTTTTCATTAAATTGTATAATCCCATCTTTAACAGTTAAAAATAACAAAAAGCTCGTAGCATATTGATATATGTACAATACGAGCTTTAAA
>CANRBH010000046.1 GCA_947628825.1 uncultured Clostridia bacterium
TAATGTTTGGTTAATTTAAGACATTTTTATTTGCCAACATTATGAAAATTTGAGACATTTTCACTTACCAGTCACAGCTTTTTTATGATTTTAATTATTTATTTTTAGCTATTTTTCATATATAGTAATAAGTCTTATATATCCATTTGAATAATATCCTTCACTATCCACTTTAACTTCTGTTTCAGTTTCATTTATAATGTCATCTGAAATGTGATTATCATTTACTATTCCAATCCAATATTTTTTGTCTCTACTAACCATATCTGACAATTCCTTAGGTTCTATTATCTGCAATTCTTCTCCATATTTTCCAAATGCAACATATACTTTTCTCCAATATTCATATGGACTTGAAATATTATTAGTTCGTATTTCTGCTAATAGGTTTTCTACTTCTGTATAAGATTTATTTTCTCCAAAATAATTAGTAAAAGCTTTGATCGGATCAGCAGTAGCATCTTCTAAGTTAACTGGTTTTCCATGCGAACCAAGATAATCATATATTCTTAATACTATTATAATTATTAAAATGATTATACATAAAATTAAAAGTCCCTTTTTATTTTTTATATTCATAATTTTATTTCCTTTTAATTATAATTTATAGATTTTACATATATTCTTTTAATTTCTTACTTCTACTTGGATGTCTTAATTTTCTTAATGCTTTTGCTTCGATTTGTCTTATTCTTTCACGAGTTACATTAAATTGTTTTCCTACTTCTTCAAGAGTTCTAGCTTTACCATCATCAAGTCCAAATCTTAATCTTAACACTCTTGCTTCTCTTGGAGTAAGTGTTCTCATTACATCCTCTAGTTGTTCTTTAAGCATTGTATATGATGCAGCATCTTGTGGAGATGGAGAATCATCATCTTGTATAAAATCTCCTAAGTGACTATCATCTTCTTCTCCAATAGGTGTTTCTAATGATACCGGGTCTTGTGCTATTTTTTGTATTTCAAGAACTTTTTCTACTGGTATTTCCATATCTTCTGCAATTTCTTCTGGAGTTGGCTCTCTACCATTTTGTTGTAATAAATGTCTTGATGTACGAATTAGCTTATTTATAGTTTCAACCATGTGAACTGGTATTCTAATTGTTCTTGCTTGGTCTGCTATTGCTCTTGTAATAGCTTGTCTTATCCACCATGTTGCATAAGTACTAAATTTAAATCCTTTAGTGTAATCAAATTTGTCTACTGCTTTGATTAGTCCCATGTTTCCTTCTTGAATTAGGTCTAGGAATAGCATTCCTCTACCTACATATTTTTTAGCAATACTTACAACTAATCTTAAGTTAGATTCGGTTAGTTTCTTTTTTGCTTCTTCATCATTTTCTAATATTCTTTTTGCTAATTCAAGTTCTTCTTCGTAGCTTAATAGTGGTATTTTTCCTATTTCTCTTAGATACATTCTAACTGGGTCATCAATACTGATTCCATCCATATTATTCATATCTAAGTCATCAACTGATATATCTTCAACTTCTTCTAAATCTTCCGCATCAGGCTCAATGTCTTCAATATCATCTCCAACACTTACACCCATTTGTTCAAAAGCTTCAAATACTTTTTCTATTTTATCAGGATTTATATTCCCTAATTGTGTTGCTAATTCCTCGTAAGTAACTTGTCCTTTTTTCTTTAATTGTTCTATGACCTTTTTTATTTTTTCATTTTCTTCAGAGTCATCTGCTTTTTCATTATCATTTGTTTTATCTTGTTCTTTTTCTTCTGCTTTTTCACTTTCCTCTAACTTATCTGCATTTTTTTCTTCTACTTTATTTGCTTCTTTTTCTCCATTGTCATCTACCTTTTTACGTTTTTTTGTTTCTAATTTTTCTTCGTTTTTATTTTCTGATTTTTCATTTTCTTGTTTATTTTTATCATCTTTACTATCTTCTGATTTCTTGCTTTCTACTTTTTTTTGTGCTTCACTTTCTGTTTCATTAGCTTTATTTTTCTTATTTTCCTTTTCTTTTTTATTATTTGCTGTTTCTTTAGAATTATCTTCTTTTACTTTTTTGCCTTTCTTCTTTCCCTCTTTATTATCTACTTTTGATTTTTTACCTTCTTTTATTTCTGTTTCTTTAGATTTTTTCTTATCTTTAACTTCTATAAGCACTTTATCATTGCTTTTAGCTAGGTCTGATTTTTTAGTTTTAGAGGTTTTCTTTTCTTTAGATTCTAATTTAATATTTTTCTCTATTTCATCTTTTTGCTTCTTATCTTCTTTAGCAAGTTTCTTATTTTTTGCTTTTAAAGCTTTTTCCTCCTTTTTATCTCTTGCTAAAATTTTCTTAGCTGCCTCTTTCTCTTCCTTTTTCTTTTTAGCAATACGAGCATTATCAATAAGATTGATAACATCTTTTACACTATCTGATTTTTTCATTTTTTTACCTCCTATTTCATCCTAGCTAATTCAATTATTATATTATTTAGTTCTGCCCCTAATTTATCAGCTTCCTCTGGATTCAAATTTTCTTTACTACTAATTTTACTAATTATCTCATTTCTACGAGCAATTTTTCTTTCCTTTAAGTAAATCTTTTCTATGTCATCTATTGCCTTTTCAACATCAACGATTTCGAAATCCTCTGCAAGAATTTCACTTATGTAATTTACTATTTCTTGGTCTTCAAACCAATCAACAATATTTTCTATGTTTGCATTTTGATTTGCTTTTTCAAAAATAGTATTTAATATCAATTTATTTTTTTCTATTTTGATGTAATTGACATCAATCGTTTTCTTTATTCTTTCAAAACTTTTATCATAGTAATTAACAAGTAGATAAATTAACATTTTCTCTCTTCTTTGAGTTGCTGTGTCCACCTTTTCTTCACTTTTTTGTGTAACTGTTACTGTTGGCTTTTCTAGAATCTTTTCACTTGTCTTTCCTTTATACAATTTTTTATTTATTTCAGCCTCAATGGAATTTTTAGAAATGTTATAAGTTTTAGCTATTTTATCAATATAGATTTCTCTTTCCATTGTGTTGTCTACCTCAGACAAAATCTTAGCAATTTCATTTAAAAATTTAATCTTGTCACTGGTGTTTTCTAAATTTAAGTTTTTTCTTAAATTTTTAACTTTATATTCTACAATTGAAATTGCATTATCCATACATTTTCTAAATTTATCTGGTCCATATTTAATAACAAACTCATCCGGATCCTTTGCACCACTGATCTGAAGAACTCTCATATCAATCCCCATATTTTTTAATATGTCCATTCCTCTCATTATAGCAGTTTGTCCAGCTCCATCTGCATCATATCCAAGAATAACTTGCTCACTGTTTTTTCTAAGAAGTCTTCCCTGAGCATCTGTTAAAGCTGTTCCTAAAGATGCTACTACATTTGTTATTCCTCTTTGATGAAGAGATATTACATCCATATAACCTTCAACTATTAAAATTCTTTTTAACATACCTGTTTGTTGTCTTCTTGCTACATTTAATCCAAATAAATTTCTAGCTTTACTGTATACTATGTTTTCAGGCGAGTTTATATACTTTGGTTTACTGTCATCTAAAACTCTCCCACCAAAAGCAATTACTCTATTTCTAATATCTTGTATTGGAAACATTATTCTATGTTTAAATTTATCATAAAATCTTCCACTCTCAGCTCTTCCAATTAAGCTTGATGCAAGCATTTCTTCTTCGCCATATCCTTTAGATTTCAGATAGCTATATAACTCGTTATTATTACCCGCATATCCTATTAAAAAAGACTTTAATGTATTATTATCTAATTTTCTCTTTTTTATGTATTCTTGCGCCAATTTTGATGTAGGCTTGTATAAATTTTGATGGTAGAATTCTGCAGCATCTTTGTTTACTTCATATACTTTTGCTTTAAGATTCGCTATTCTTTCATCTTCTGCATTTGACGACTTTGGAAGTTCCATTCCAACTCGCTCTGCTAGTAATTGTACACTTTCTATAAAGCTTATATTTTCTATTTTACTTATGAAGTGAAATACATTTCCTCCTACTCCACAGCCAAAGCAATGAAATATCTGCTTATCTGGAGATACTGAAAAAGATGGCGACTTTTCGTTGTGAAAAGGACATATGCCAAAATAATTACGTCCTTTTCTCTTTAATGTTACATATTGTGATACAACATCTACTATGTCGTTACGTATTCTTAATTCGTCTAATAATTCATCACTATATCGTACCATAATTCTACCTTTCTTTTCTCATATATATAATATTCGACAAATGTAAGTTAAATCCTTCTTAATTTTTGCAATTATGTAAATAATTTGCTTTACATAATTCTTTAAATTAGATTTATGCAATTTCTATTTTTTACAAAAAGCATTAAAAAGCGAAGCAAAGAAATATACGTCAAGTCTATCATCTTTGGCGATAACTTTCATAAAACATAAAAAAACGAACCTTAGATTTTCTAAGCAGTTTATTGCATAGAAAATCTTTGTTCCGTTTCTTTTACTAACTTATTGATTTTCGTAGATTTATACATTTGTATTTCCATCAAAAGGAATGAACTTACTAACTGCATTTTGCTGTAAGTCAATTTTTGCTTCTGTTGGAACTCTAAATTCTTTATATGACATATCTATTTTATTATCTACTAATTTTTCAATTTCATCTTTTGAAGCATGCTCTGCTAATACCAATTCACTTACTAAAATAAGCTTAGCATTGTTAAGCATTTTCTTTTCTCCAGTAGATAATGTTCCCTTTTCTTTTTGTTTAAAGCTTAAGTTTCTAACAACATCAGCTACTTTATATATATCTCCTGTCTTCATTTTATCTAAATTATCTCTATATCTTTTATTCCAATTATCAGACATTTCTGTTTCATCTTGTTCTAATAGTTTTAATACTTCTCCTGCACTTTGACTATCAATAACACTTCTTACTCCCATAGCTTCAGCTTTGGCAGTAGGAACCATTACCATAACCTCTCCTGGCATCTTTATAATATAGTACTGTTGTTTCTCTCCTAATACTTCTTTTTCTTCTATTGCGTTAATTGTTCCTGCTCCATGCATTGGATAAACTATATTGTCACCTACGTTAAACATCGTATGTACACTCCTTTCCAACTTTTTTGCTTATTAAGAGATATAAGTCTCCCTTCTTACCACATACTAATTATAACACATTTTTTAGGATAAGTAAAGTTTTTTACATAAAATTTTTGCCTTTGACATATTGGTATTACGGTGTTATAATAGTTTTAACTCTTTTAGAGATAAAATTTAAAAAAGAAAGGGTGTACTTAAAATGTCAACACGGGTTTTCTTTAAAAACGGAAAAATATTGTATTACAAGATAGGAAATTACTCGCAACTTCCTTCAAAATCTAATATGTTGCTATTTGATGATTTACATATTGAGGTTGCTGAAGATAACACATTGTTAAAAGTTTATATTAGTTCTAAGGAAATCTTTGCAACAGTAAGAAATGGTCTCCTTACGGTTACTCAAAAAGACAAAGTCTTGCATTGTTATGTATCAAATGACCCTATTATCAATGGAACCCTTATTGTCAATACAAATAGTAAATTTGAAAATAGCATAACTTTCTGTAACGAGGGTTTCAAGAAGAGATTGCATGATGTAGGTATTTCTGAATATATTTATGCCAACCCTAATATAAGCATTGATTTTAAAGGACTTTCTCAAAGTTGTTTTATTACTGATGGTAAAAAAGAAGCTACTGAAAGTACTGTTTTTATATCTGATGCATCTTGGTTAGCATTTAGTTATGAATTTACCCTTAATATGAAACATCAGGTAACAAATCACAAATATTTGGTGCTTATCACTGAAAAGAATCCCATTTTGGTATTGCCCGAACTCAAAGAACATTTGGATTAAATTTAATTTTGACTTTTTTAGCAGGATACTAACTAGTACCCTGCTTTTATTTTTTACGCTTTTATTAAAATTATTATTTCTTTACATTTTAATCACCATTATTTACTTGTTGAACCAAATCCGCCTTTTCTCTCTCCTGTTGCATTATCTTTGTCTATTGTTAAATATTTCATGAAAATTGCTTGTCCAATACAATCTCCTTTTTTTATTACTACATCTTCATCTTTAATGTTGTAAAAAGCAAACATAAAATGTCCATCATTATCTGGATTTTCATAATAATCACTATCAATTATTCCCACACTATTAGCCATAACTAATCCTCTTTTTGCAGGATTAGAACTTCTATTGCATAACATATAAAACTCATCTGGAGGGCAATATGCCTTTAGTCCAGTTTTTACTAAAGTAGGCTTTTGTCCTAGTTTAAAAGCTGGCACTACACAATCTTCTGCTGCTTCTATATCGTATCCTGCTGAATTTTTTGTTTTTCTTACTGGTAAATTTATTCCTTTGTCTTCAAATCCTTTTGCTACTTCAAATCCTCTTACTTTATCCATTAAATATTTCCTCCTTTATACTTTTAGAATTATGTAATCAATTTGCATTGTCTAATACTTTTGTTATTTTATTTCATTATAACAATTATGTCAATAACTGCATATTATATTATATATCAAAATATTTTATAGAGGTGCCTAAATGTTAAGCTTAGATAAATTAGAATTAAACCAAACTGGCAATATAAGAAAAATAAAATGTTCTGGGATTCTTGAAAGAAGATTATTAGATTTAGGATTAGTAAAAGATACTCCAATTACCGCTATTTTTCGCTCTCCTTTAGGCGACCCAACAGCCTATGAATTTAGAGGTAGTATTATTGCCATTAGAAAAGATGAAGCTAAAAATATATATGTAAAAAAAGCAAGTGATAACAAGTAATTGTTACCACTCTTTTTGAGGTTATTTTTTTTATATATTTTATTTTTTAATTATTTTTGAAATTATTTTTCCAAAATTTTAGGTTATCTTTTTAATTCTTTTTCTGCTTCTTTATAATCTGGCATATATTTTTCAACCATTTCCCAGAATTTCTTAGAGTGATTCATGTATTTTAAATGACATGTTTCGTGTAATACAACATATTCTAAGGCTTTTCTGCTATACATTGCTAAGTTTTGATTTATAGTAATCTTTTTATTTGAAGAACAGCTTCCCCATACTGATTTTACTTTTCTTATTCTATATTCTTCTGGTGCTAATCCAACCATCTTTCTTATTTTTTCAAAAGCTTGTTCTACTTCTCTTTCTGCAACCATGTAATACATTTTGTCTAGCATCTTTTTGATTTGCTCTGTATTATCTTCTTCTGCATAGTCTAATGGTAGTATAACAACTATCTTTCCATTCTCTACATTTAAAATTGCGTTGTTTATATCTTTATAATAGATATTTAGATAATAGCTTTCTCCTAATATTTGAAATCTCTCACCATCTGCATATTCTTTTGCTTTTCTTGGAGATACTTTATATTCTTCAAGCTTTCTCATTATCCAATCTCTTTTTTCTTCAACTACATTTTGAATTTGTCCAGCAGTTGCATACCATGGTGCTTTTATAACAACTTCACCGTTTTCAATAGTTATATAAAAATTCTTTATTCTAGCCTTACTTACTGTATATGCTATTGTTTTGTTTTGATATTTAATTTTTTTCATAATTAATATCTCCTTTCGTGCTTTATTGCTCTTTTTCGTGAAGTTATTTAAATTTTATTTTCGTATGTTTGTTTTCTAAACTTCTGTTCGATTTTTATTTTATATTTTTTCTATTATTTTGTCAATACTTTTTTGTAAAAAATTTTTTAGAAATTTCTTTTTTTGTTTGGTTTTAGCAGCAAATTCTATTTATTTTTGTATATTTCCAGTTATATTTTTTTGTAAAAATTTTTTTCAATAAAAAATCACACAATAGTAAATTTACTAATGTGTGGTTGCAGATTAATTGGAAATGATGTCATTAAGTACAAGTATGTATCATAAAATTTGCTATGGAGGTTTGATTATGGGACTTACTAATTCATCTACTGGAAGTAATTTGAATGGAAATACTGGTTTTGTAGTTGGTTGTGATTACAAAATTACTCTTGCCGGAAATCCAAATACGGGGAAATCCACTATTTTTAATAGTTTGACTGGTATGCATCAACATACTGGTAATTGGACTGGTAAAACTGTTGAAAATGCTGCTGGAATTTGTTCTTATAAAAATAAAAAATACTTATTTGTTGATATTCCTGGTACATACTCTCTTATGGCAGATTCTGAGGAAGAAAAAATTGCTAGAGACTACATATCTTCTGGTATAGCAGATGTTACCGTTGTTATTGTTGATAGCACCCGTTTGGAGAGAAACTTGAATCTAGTTTATCAGATTATGAATCTTACTGACAATGTAATTGTATGTGTCAATCTATTAGATGAAGCTGCTAAAAAAGGAATTTCTATAAATATAAAAAAGCTTTCAGAAGAACTCGGTGTCCCTGTTGTTGGAACAATAGCAAGGAAAAAGTCAACCTTATTTAATTTATTAAAAACAATTAACTATGTTTGCATTGGTAAGATTATTTGTAATCCAATAAAAGTGGAACTTACTGATAATCAGGATGAAAATATAAAAGCTATTTTTGACAAAGCACATAAAGTAACTGAAGCTGTATGTACTTTTTCAAATAACAATTA
>CANRBH010000047.1 GCA_947628825.1 uncultured Clostridia bacterium
CCAATTTTATCTCCTCCAGTCTAGATAATATAATACAAAAAAACAAGCAATCTGTCAACAACAAATTTGCTTGTTTTATATTTATTTTATCGGCTCTTTTGCTGGAGTCCCAGCTTTTCTAGGATATTTATCTTTTATTTTTTTTATTTTTTTAATTATTATAATATTTCTTTCTATATCAGAATTAGGTAAATAAAAATTATCGACTTTTTCTAATTTTCCACCTAGTTCTATAATAGCATTTTCAGCCGTTTTTAGTTCTTCTTCTATATTTGGCCCTTTCATACAAATACATATTCCGCCAACTTTTACAAAAGGCATCAGATATTCCAATAATGTGCTTAAATTAGCAACTGCTCTTGATACTGCTACATCATATACTTCTCTGTGTTCTTTATTTCTTCCTAATTCTTCTGCTCTTGCATGTATAACTTGTATTTTATCTAATTCTAAACTTTGTATTATTTCATTTAAAAAATTTACTCTTTTATTTAAAGAATCTACTAAAGTAATATCTAACGTTTCATTCATTATTTTTATTGGAATTCCAGGGAATCCCGCCCCTGTGCCAATATCTATTACTTTATCATTATCTTTTATATATTTTAAAATTGTGGTTGAATCAATAAAGTGTTTTAATATTATTTGATCTGGTTCTGTAATTGCTGTTAAATTTATTTTTTCATTCCATTCTAATAATAATTGCATATACTTATCAAATTGATTTGCTTCTTTTTCACTTATATTCATTATTTCTTTAATATCCATAATTAATCATTATCCTTCTTTAAAGTTTCTAAATATATTAGTAATACTGAAATGTCAGCAGGTGAAACCCCTGAAATTCTTGATGCTTGTCCAACTGAAAGTGGCTTAATTTTATTTAATTTTTGCCTTGCTTCTAATCTTAATCCTTTTATTTTTTCATAATCAATATTCTCGTTTAGTTTTTTATTTTCTAACTTTTTAAACTTTTCAACTTGGCTTTCTTCAAGTTTTATATAGCCTTCATATTTAACCATTATATTTATTTCTTCTTTTTCTTCTTTGCTTAAATTTGGTCTATTTTCATCTATTTCACTAAGTTTATTATAATCTAATTCTGTACGTTTTAGCAAATCAGACATTTTTACTCCAGTTGAAATTTTACTAGAATTATATTTTTCTAAAAAATTATTTACCTTTTCTGTTGGTTTTACTATTTCTTCATTAAGTCTTTTTACTTCTTTTTCTATATTTTCTTTTTTTACTAAGAATTTATTATATCTATCATCTGATATAAGTCCTATTTTGTGTCCTGTTTCTGTAAGTCTTAAATCAGCATTATCCTGTCTTAAAAGTAGTCTATATTCAGCTCTTGATGTCATCATTCTATATGGTTCATTAGTACCTTTTGTAACAATATCATCTATTAAAACACCAATATAAGCTTGTGATCTATCTAGTATTACTGGTTCTTCACCTTTTATTTTAAGAGATGCATTTATTCCAGCAATTAATCCTTGTGATGCAGCTTCTTCATATCCTGATGTACCATTAATTTGCCCCGCAAAAAACATTCCGCTAATTGTTTTATGTTCTAATGAAAGTTTTAATTCTTGTGGATCTATACAATCATATTCTATTGCATAGGCAGGTCTTGTAAACTCAACATGTTCCATTCCTGGAATTGTTCTATACATTGCAATTTGAACTTCTTCTGGAAGTGATGAACTCATTCCTTGAACATACATTTCATCAGTATCCCTTCCAATTGGTTCAACAAATAGTTGATGTCTTTCTTTATCTGCAAATCTTACTACTTTATCTTCTATTGAAGGGCAGTATCTAGGGCCTGTTCCATGTATTTTTCCTGAATATAATGGAGATTTATCTAAATTATCTCTAATTATTTGATGAGTTTTCTCATTTGTATATGTTAGATAGCATGGAAGTTGATTATCATTTCTAGAAAAGTCATCTTCTAATGAAAATGGTACTATTTCTTCATCTCCTTCTTGCACCTCCATCTTATCAAAATCTAAACTTCTTTTATTAACTCTCGCTGGAGTTCCTGTTTTAAATCTATTTACCTTTATTCCAAGATTTTTTAAAATATCAGTAAGTTTATTTGAAGCTGCTACTCCATCAGGTCCACTTGAATATGAAACATCTCCTATATGAATCATTCCCCCTAAATATGTACCAGTTGCTAAAATAACACAATCCACATCATATATTGCTCCAATATTAGTTTCTATTGATTTTACTTTATTTTTCTCTACATTTATATTAACTATTTCAGCTTGTTTTAAAAATAGATTTTCTTGCTTTTCTAATGTATGTTTCATTTCTGCTTGATATCTTTTTCTATCAGCTTGAGCTCTTAAAGAATATACTGCTGGTCCTTTTGATGTATTAAGCATTTTAAGTTGTACATAAGTCTTATCTATATTCTTTCCCATTTCTCCACCTAGGCAATCTATTTCTCTTACAATATGTCCTTTCGAGCTTCCTCCTATATGAGGATTACATGGCATGTTAGCAACTGCTTCTAAGCTAATAGAAAATATTAGTGTCTTCATTCCCATTCTTGCACAAGCTAGTCCTGCTTCACATCCTGCATGTCCTGCTCCTATTACTGCTACATTATATTTTCCCGCATAATAACTCATTTCTATTTTCCTTTCTAATTTCTACAGTTTTTATATTAACTTTAATGTTATTTATGAAACATGAACACTTTTTATTTTTGTAATCATTGATATTCTTAAATTTTTTACGTTTTATAATTCTAAATTTTAAAAAGTGTTCGGTTTTTATTTTCCTAATTCGGTATTTACTTTCCTAAACAGAATTTTTTAAAAATCTCATTTATTATATCTTCTGACGCATTTTTTCCTGTTATCTCTCCTAAGTCTTCTAATGCCTGCTTTATAGGAATTGAAGATATATCTATAGGCATATTATTTTTTACTGAATCCATAGCTTTTTCTATGTTTTCTTTTGCTTTTCTAATTTGATTTTTATGTCTTTCATTAGTAATTACAACATCATTTCCATTGCAAAAATTATTTAAACTAAATAGCTCTACAATTTTTTGATATAGTTCATTTAATCCTTCTTTTTTTAGTGCAGAAACTTTGATTATAGGCTTTTCTATCTTTTGTAGTAGTTCTTCTGTTTCATTGTTGTCCTGTTTTATGTCAACTTTATTTAATACTATTATAGCTTGCTTGTCTTTGATAATATCAGCTATTTCTTGATCTTCTTTACTAAAATCACTTGATAAATCAAATATTGCAATAATTAAATCCGCTTCATTTGCAAACCTCTTACTTTTTTCAACTCCAATTTGCTCTATTTTATTTTCTGTTTGCCTTATTCCAGCTGTATCAATAAGCTTTAATGATAATCCTTCTATATTTATGTATTCTTCTATTGAATCTCTTGTAGTTCCTTCTATATCACTTACAATTGCTCTATCTTCATTTAAAATTGCATTTAATAAAGATGATTTACCTGCATTTGGTTTTCCAAAAATAACTGTTTTTATTCCATCTCTTATTAGTTTCCCTCTATCAAAACTTTTTTCTAATTCTTCTAATAATTTTTTTATTTCTTGTAACTTATATAAAGCTTCATTATTAGTAATTTCTTCAATATCATACTCTGGGTAATCTACAACTACTTCTATATTAACCATTACATCAGTAATTTTATTTTCTATCTCATTTATTTTACTAGACAATTCACCTTTAAGCCCTTTTACAGACTCTTTTGCTTCTTTATCTGATTTAGAATTTATTAAATCAATTATTGATTCTGCCTGTGCTAAATCTATTCTTCCATTTAGAAAAGCTCTTTTAGTAAATTCTCCTGGCTCTGCTAGTTCTGCTCCATTTTTTAAGCAAATATTTAGTATTTTTCTTTCTACAGTCATTCCACCATGAGTGTTTATTTCACACATATTTTCAGTTGTGTAGCTTTTAGGACTAACAAAATATGAAACCAATACTTCATCAATTATTTCGTTGTTTTCAGGATTTATAATATTTCCATATTTAATTGAATAGCCTTTTATTTCTTTTTCTTTATTTTTAGGAATAAATATTTTATTTATTATTTCAAAGCTTTTAGGTCCTGAAAGCCTTACTATTCCTATTCCCCCATTTCCTGCAGCTGTTGAAATTGCAACTATTGTATTTTCCATTTTTATCTCCTATTTATTTATTTGCATTGAATATGCAATATTTTTAACTCTTAATCCAAATTTTTCATAAAGTTTAATTGCAGATGTATTTTCTTCATTTACTGTTAAATAAATATCTGTACAACTATTTTCAATTGCTTTATCTTTTGCAAATGCTAATAATTCTGAGCCTATACCCTTTCTTCTATTATCTTTATCAACACATAATACATCAATTTCAAGATATTTTTTGTGTCTAATTTTAGGACTTTGATTTTGTTTTTCTATAATTTCTATAATGATATATCCCACTATTTTTTCATCTATTTTAGCAACGTATATTTCTTTATTTTCTATTAAATCTTTTAATTCTTCTCTTGTAATAACTTCTTCTACTTTATTGAATAAATCAGGTCTCCATTTAACATGTAAATTGTGCACTTGTTGTGCTAAATTATTTATATCTTCATAATCATTTATATTTGGTATTTCTATTTTCATATTAAATCCTTTCTAAATTATATAAGAATCCTACTTCTTTATAATATATGTCTCCTATTTTAATATCCTTTTCTTTAAATATATTTCCACCCATTTTTTTATAAAATAATTTTGATGGCTCATTATCTTTCAAGCACCATATAATCATTTTCTTTTTATTTTTGCTTATAAATTCTTTTTTCGCATAATTAAATAAAGTTGTTCCTATTCCTTTATATTTCATGTCTGGTCTAACATATAATGCAATTATTTCACAGTCTATATCTTCAATATTAGGAGTATGAGTATTATTATCAATATATTTGCAAAATCCAACTATTTCCGAATTTAATTCTGCAACTATATAATTAAATTCTTTATAATCATTTTCTCTTTTTCTTATTCTTTCTTCTCTATTCATAGAGTTAAGATATTCATCTTCTATAATTCCCTTATAAGCTGCTTTCCAGCCATTTATTTGTATATCAACAATATAAGGAATATCTTCTCTTTTTAAATCTCTAATCTTAATATTTTCCATTTTTATCTCCTTTTAAAGTTCCTTAATGTACCATACATCACAAGAATAATGTCCTGTATTTCCAATTGGTTTATCTAATTTTTCAAAACCATACTTTTTATAAAATTTATTTGCTGCAACCATATTACTTAATGTTTCTATATAGCATTTTTTATAATATTTTTTTGCATAATCTAAAGCTGTTTCCATAAGTTCATGAGAAGCTCCTATTCCCCTTGCTTCAGGTAAACAATACATTTTTTGAAGTTCACAAATATCTTCAAAATCTTTTAGTTTTCCTATTCCTGCTCCTCCAACTACTTTTCCATTATTCGCTTCTATAACCCAGTATTTATAACCTTCTTTATTATAAATTTCTGAGAATCTTCCTAAGTCCGGATCACTCCAAGCTAGTCCTTCATGATTTCCACCAAATTCTATTAAACAAGTTCTTATGATGTTTTCTACATCTTTATTATCTTTATATTCAATTTCTCTTATCTTGTAATTCATAAATATCCCCCAATTATATAAAAAAGTCAAAGTAAGACTGTTTAAATAAACTAATCTCGAACTTTGACTTCGATTTATATATAATTATTTTTTTATATCAACAACTAATTTTCTGTGAGGTTCTTCACCAATACTATATGTAGTGACTCCTTTACTATTTTGAAGTTCAGTATGTAATATTTTTCTTTCATAAGCTGTCATAGGCTCTAGAACAACTTTTTTCTTAGTTCTTAATACTGTTTTTTCAAGCTTTCTTGCTAATTCTTTTAGTGTATTTTCTCTCTTTGACTTATAATCACATATATCTAATGAAATTCTAACTCTGTCACTAGTACGTTTATTTGCTATTGCTGAAATAACTGTTTGAAGAGCATTTATTATATCTCCCCTATAACCTATTAATTTGCTTGAGTTTTCACCAGTAATATTAACTTCAACTAAGTTATTATTTTTATTTATTTCATATGATAATTCTCCAAATGCAGAAGAAAAGCTATCTAAAAATTTTGATAAATCTTCTTTTGCTAAATTATAATTATCTTCAGTTAATTCTTTTTCTTCTTTTATAACTGTCTTTGGTCTTTCTTCTACGTTTTCTCTACCTTCTTTAACTGTTAATTCTACTTTAACTATTCTTGGTGAAAGAATACTGTAAAAGCTTCTCTTATCTTCATTTTCAAGAACTTTAACATCCACATCACTACGTGATACTCCAAGTTCTTTTATTCCATTTTCAATAGCTTCATTTGATGTTTTTCCTTCTGAGATTATAGATTTCATATTATTTCCTCCTTTAAGCCTCTTCTTTTTCTTTAAATATTCTATTTATTATAACTCTTTCTAATAATTGTAATGAGTTACTTATAAACCAATATAATGATAGTCCTAATGGAGCAATTATTGCAATAGCAATTGACATTATAGGCATCATATAATTCATGCTACTTGTCATTTGTTGCATACTTTCAATTTGTTCTTCAGTTGTTTCTTCCCCATCTTTTGAAACTTTCTTTTCTATAACTTCTTTTTCCTTCTTTTTATTTTCTTTTTGAGTTAAAGCCATTGATAATTTAATGTTTATAAATGTTGTAATTATATATAATAGTGGAATAATATAAACTTTAAAATCATTTAAATTTTGCATTGGGATTTTACTTAAGTCTAAACCTAAGAAATTCATATTTATATTAACTCTATCATCTTGCTCTCTATATTTATTTATAATTTCTATTTCAACATATGATGATCTTTGTCCATTATTATTTTTCTTTAAATCTTCTTGATAATATTCAACAACACTTAAGTTACTATTATCAGTATTTTCTTCATTTACTACATTTTGATTTGTTTCTGTTTCGTCATTTTCTTCTATATTTTCTACTACATCTTCTTGATTTGTAACTTTTTCCTGGACTACATCTTGTTCAGCATATTTAACTTTGTCCAAATTTTTCATATAAGTTAAAGGTCTACTTACTAAGTAAAATACTGATAAAAATATTAGTAATTGTAATATTGCACTTATACATCCTGAAAAAGGACTAACCTTCTCCCTTCTGTATAATTCAATTGTTTCTCTATTTAATTTTTCTGGGTCATTTTTATATTTTACCTGCAAAGACTTCATTTCTTCTTGAACTTTAGCAGTTTTTTTCATTGTTTTTTGCTGTTTTATTGTAAATGGTAATAAAACTAATCTTAATAAAACAGAAAATATAATAATAGCCCAACCATAATTTTGTACAAAATTATAAATAAAATTAAGTACATATCCTAATAAGCTAGCTATAGCTCCCATTATTGTTCTCCTTTCATTTAAGTAAGTCTACTCCACCTTTTGAAAATGGATTACATTTTAAAAGTCTAATAATTCCTAAAAAAATTCCTTTTAAACATCCATATTTTTCAATAGCTTGCTTCATATATTCTGAACAACTAGGATAATATTTGCAATTTATTCCATGATTGCTCAAAATTGGAGAAATGTTTTTTTGGTATAAATTTATTATTTTTATAAAGAATTTTTTCATTATAATATTCCTATTTTTAAAAACATATTTTTCATATCATTATAAATAACTTTATAAGAAAGATTATTTATATCTTCCTTCTTGTTCCATATAAAAACTAAGTCATGTCCTTTTTTTGCTTGTTTTTCTAAATCTTGATAAGCTGCTCTTATTTTCCTTTTTATTTCATTTCTTTTTACAGCCTTACATAGCTTAGTACTTATGGCAATTCCAAGCCTATTATAATTATATTTATTATTTAAATCATATAAAATAATTTGTTTTCCTATGTAATAATTTCCTTTATTAAAAACGTTTTTAAATTCATAATTCATTTTTAAAGTTTTTATTCTTTTCATACTAATACCTTAAAAAAGGTCACTTTATATTTTCGTGACCTCTATTTTTACGCACTTAGTTTTTTTCTACCCTTAGCGCGTCTAGCTTTTATTACATTTCTTCCTGATTTAGTTGACATTCTCTTTAAAAATCCATGTTCTTTTTGTCTTTGTCTATTTTTTGGTTGATATGTTCTTTTCATTATTTTGCACCTCCATTTTCTATTGCTTAAATAAATTCAATCGTAGTTAATATTATATACCAAAAA
>CANRBH010000048.1 GCA_947628825.1 uncultured Clostridia bacterium
TGTTGCTGATAATGCTGTATTTACGGTTGGTGCTGTCTTATCTATCTTACTTATTGTTGATGATGTATTTCCACTTACGTTTCCGGTTTGGGCTATTTCTACTAATCTTGCATACATTGTTCCATTTGCACTTAAGCTTGGTTTTGCATTTGCATTATAGTCTGCCCAGTTACTATTTCCTGTTGTTGAGTATTGTAACTTGTATTTGCCTGTATCTGCTGTCGTTGTTATCGTAAATGTTACATTTCCATTTGTCCAGTTTGTTGTACTTGGTGTTACCGTTATTGTTCCTACTGCTGACATTGCTGTTGTTGCTTTATCTACTGTTGCTGTTCCCGCTGGTGTTCTTGTCTTATTTCCTGCTACATCATATACTTCTGCATACATCTTATATGTTTTTCCATTTGTTAAGCCTGATATTGTCTTTGTCTTTGTTTGTTGTGTTGTTGCTCCTGCTGTTGCTCCTGCTTTTTGATATTCGTCTGTTACATTCTTTGTTGTACTATCTACTGTATAATACCAGATTATTTTTCCTAATCCTGATGCAGTATCTGTTGCTGCTGTACTTAACGATACACTTGATGTTGTGCTTCCTGTTGCTGATAATGCTGTATTTACGGTTGGTGCTGTCTTATCTATCTTACTTATTGTTGATGATGTATTTCCACTTACGTTTCCGGTTTGAGCTATTTCTACTAATCTTGCATACATTGTTCCATTTGCACTTAAACTTGGTTTTGCATTTGCATTATAATCTGCCCAGTTACTATTTCCGGTTGTTGAATATTGTAGCTTATACTTAGCTGTATCTGCTGTCGTTGTTATCGTAAATGTTACATCTCCATTTGTCCAATTTGTTGTACTTGGTGTTACCGTTATTGTTCCTACGGCTGACATTGCTGTTGTTGCTTTATCTACTGTTGCTGTTCCTGCTGGGGTTCTTGTCTTATTTCCTGCTACATCATATACTTCTGCATACATCTTATATGTTTTTCCATTTGTTAAGCCTGATATTGTCTTTGTCTTTGTTTGTTGTGTTGTTGCTCCTGCTGTTGCTCCTGCTTTTTGATATTCATCTGTTACATTCTTTGTTGTACTATCTACTGTATAATACCAAATTATCTTTCCTAATCCTGAATTTGCGTCTGTTGCTGCTGTACTTAACGATACACTTGATGTTGTACTTCCTGTTGCTGTTAATGCTGTATTTACCGTTGGTGCTGTCTTATCTATCTTACTTATTGTTGATGATGCATTTGAACTTATATTTCCGGTTTGTGCTTTTTCTACTAACCTTGCATACATCGTTCCATTTGCACTTAAGCTTGGTTTTGTACTTCCTAAATCTGTCCATGGTCCGCTTGTTGATGTTGCATATTGTAATTTATATGTGCTTGTATTTGCTGTTGTTGTTATTGTGAATGTTACATTTCCATTTGTCCAGTTTGTTGTACTTGGTGTTACTGTTATTGTTCCTACTGCTGACATTGCTGTTGTTGCTTTATCTACTGTTGCTGTTCCTGCTGGTGTTCTTGTCTTATTTCCTGCTACATCATATACTTCTGCATACATCTTATATGTTTTTCCATTTGTTAAGCCTGATATTGTCTTTGTCTTTGTTTGTTGTGTTGTTGCTCCTGCTGTTGCTCCTGCTTTTTGATATTCATCTGTTACATTCTTTGTTGTACTATCTACTGTATAATACCAGATTATCTTTCCTAATCCTGAATTTGCATCTGTTGCTGCTGTACTTAACGATACACTTGATGTTGTACTTCCTGTTGCTGTTAATGCTGTATTTACTGTTGGTGCTGTCTTATCTATCTTACTTATTGTTGATGACGAGTTTCCACTTACGTTTCCTGTTTGTGCTTTTTCTACTAACCTTGCATACATTGTTCCATTTGCTGTTAATTTTGGTTTATTGCTTTCAACATAATCTGACCAGTTGCTATTTCCAGTTGTTGAGTATTGCAACTTGAATGTATTTGTATCTGCTGTTGTTGTTATTGTAAATGTTACATCTCCATTTGTCCAATTTGTTGTACTTGGGGTTACTGTTATTGTTCCTATTTCTGCTTCTGTCATTCCTACTGTTGTTTTATCTACTGTATTGCTTCCCGTTGGTGTTCTTGTCTTATTTCCTGCTACATCATATACCTCTGCATACATCTTATATGTCTTTCCTGCTGATAGTCCTTCTATTTTATGTGTCTTTGTCTCTTGTGTTGTTGCTCCTGCTGTTGCTCCTGCTTTTTGGTATGTGTCTGTTTCATTCTTGCTTGTACCTTCTAATGTATAATACCATATTATCTTTCCTAATCCTGAATTGCTATCAGTCACTGCTGTACTTAAAGATATACTTGATGTTGTACTTGCTGTTGCTTTTAATGCTTCATTTACTGTTGGTGCTGTCTTATCTATCTTACTTATTGTTGATGATGCATTTTCACTTACGTTTCCTGTTTGTGCTTTTTCAACTAACCTTGCATACATTGTTCCATTTGCACTTAATTTTGGTTTATTGCTCTCAACATAATCTTCCCATCCACTAGTTCCTGTTGTTGAATATTGTAGCTTGAATATACTTGTATTTGCAGTTGTTGTTATTGTGAATGTTACATCTTGATTTGTCCAATCTGTTGTACTTGGCGTTACTATTACCGTTCCTATTTCTGCTCCTGTCATTCCTACTGTTGCTTTATCTACTGTTTCACTTCCTGTTGGGGTTCTTGTCTTATTTCCTGCTACATCATATACCTCTGCATACATCTTATATGTCTTTCCTGCTGATAGTCCTTCTATTTTATGTGTCTTTGTCTCTTGTGTTGTTGCTCCTGCTGTTGCTCCTGCTTTTTGGTATGTGTCTGTTTCATTCTTGCTTGTACCTTCTAATGTATAATACCATATTATCTTTCCTAATCCTGAATTGCTATCAGTCACTGCTGTACTTAAAGATATACTTGATGTTGTACTTGCTGTTGCTTTTAATGCTTCATTTACTGTTGGTGCTGTCTTATCTATCTTACTTATTGTTGATGATGCATTTTCACTTACGTTTCCTGTTTGTGCTTTTTCAACTAACCTTGCATACATTGTTCCATTTGCACTTAATTTTGGTTTATTGCTCTCAACATAATCTTCCCATCCACTAGTTCCTGTTGTTGAATATTGTAGCTTGAATATACTTGTATTTGCTGTTGTTGTTATTGTAAATGTTACATCTTGATTTGTCCAGTCTGTTGTACTTGGCGTTACTGTTATCGTTCCTATTTCTGTTTCTGTCATTCCTACTGTTGCTTTATTTACTGTTTCGCTTCCTGTTGGGGTCCTTGTCTTATTTCCTGCTACATCATACACTTCTGCATATATATTATATGTTTTTCCTGCTGTTAATCCTTCTATCTTGTGTATTTTCGTTTGTTGGGTTGTTGCTCCTGTTTTTGTTTTTGTTCCTTCGTATACGTCTTCTTCTTTCTCATAGCTCGTTTGTCCTACTTCTCTATAGTACCATATTATCTTTCCTAATCCTGATAATTCATCTGTTACTGTTGTACTTAAAGATATACTTGATGTTGTACTTGCTGTTGCTGTTAACACTGTATTTACTACCGGCGCGGTTTTATCTATATTTTTTACTGTTCCTGATGCTGTTCCACTTGTCATATCCAAACTATTTAAGATTCTTACATATATTGTTGTTTCATTGTTTTCTACTCTAAATGCATCTTTATAATCTCTCCAACTACTTGCATTATTCAATGAATATTGGATTGTTTGGCCTTCTTCGTGTATATCCGTCTCTATGCTTACCATTACATGACTGTTTGTCCATTCACTTGGTACAATATTAATTCTTGTATTTGCCGTACTTACTTCTGGTGGTGGATTTCCTTCATCTTCTCCTTGCTTTCCTACATATTTTACTCCTTCTCTTGTTGCATCAAATACAAGACCATCAGGCGTTACTACTCTTACGGTTCCTTCATCTTTCCTTCTTACTGATGACCCTTTTAAATTTCCATTCTCCGCATCATTCCTTATCTCTTTTTCATAGTCATCCATATATTCTTTATTGGTCATATCTCTTATTCCGGCTTTTATTTCCGTTCCTGTTCTGTCGAATTCTATTGTGCCTCTATAGTCTTCTATTTTGCCTATTTCAATTGATTCTAATGTCCTACTTATTAGTCCATTTTCTCCTGCTATAAAGCCTATAGTTATTCCCACTAATAATAACATTATTATTATTGTTACTACTAAAGCTATTATGGTTATTCCTTTTTGCTTTTTCATTAGTTACTCCTTTCTTTATGTAATTTTTACTTCTTTCATTTCTATGATTTTACCCCATTATAAGAAGCAAGATACATAAAAACTATAAATAATATTCGGTATATTCCGAATATTTCTATTTAATTCTATCATTACGATTTTTAATAGTCAATGAATTTTATCAAATTTATTTGGATATTTCCGAATAATGTTTTTATTTATTCTGTTATACTATTTTATAGAATTTAGGAGGCCATTTATGCTGTTATCAGAAGCAATTATTCTTAGAATAAATGAATTGATAAAACAAAATAATTTAACTGTATACAAACTTTCATATAGAGCTGGAATTTCCAATTCAATTATAAGTGATTGCAAACGTGGTAAAGTTAAAGAACCAACTATAAGTTCTATTATTCATATATGTGAAGGTTTAGGAATAGAACTTAAAGATTTTTTTGACTCTCCATATTTTAAAGATGTAGAGGCAATTGATAGATTTGAAAAAAGAGAAGATAAAATAAGCTAAAAAAATAGATTAGAAACTATAATTTCTAATCTATCTTTTTATTATAAAATATATATTTATATTTCGATATTAATATACATAGTCACCTGTTTTTGTAACTGTGAAATCATATGCATTTGCAAAATCAAATGTTGCATTTGCATGTAATTCTGTGCTTTCACCTGGCTCTAGTCTTTTAATTAATGCAGGTATTGTTGTTAGTTCTTTACCTTCTTTGTCCACAATTTTAATATCGACAGAAATTCCTTGTTGTACTTGGTCTGTTACATTTGTTGCTGTTGCTAATACATCTGAAAGATTATCTTTTTCTGTTACTTGAATATTAGTAACTTCAACTCCTTCAACTCTTTTTGTATTATGCAATTGTTCACTAGTATTAAGTCTTGTTCCATCTTCTAGTCTTTGAACAAATTCTTCTTCTACATAGTTTTCATCCTCTCCGCCATCATTATTAGCAGTTTGCTGTCTTCTTGAATTTCTTGCAATTAATAATCCAGCTACGATTATTATAGCAATAAGAGCTATAGCTCCTACAAAAATTTTTTCGTTCTTTTTCATAAAATTTTCCTCCTAAGTTTTTTTATTTTATCTTTTAACAATTCTATTCTAACATTAGTATTTTTTTTAGTCAATGCTTTTTTTAATTTTTTTTTATTTTTTTTATTTTTTTATTTTATTTTTATTATTTCCTTTGTAATACTACTTTACAAGTATCTTGCAATAATTTTTCTTACCTTTCTTTAAAATTGCATCCTCTCCTAAAGTTGTTTTAGATATAACATAATTTATATCATTTATTTTTTCTTCATTTAACATAATTCCGCCTTGAACTATTAAAGTTCTTGCTTGACCTTTAGATGTTGCAAAGCCCGCAGATATTATTGCATCTAAAATTGATGAACCATCATTTATTTCTGCTGTTGGCATATTATCAGTATTTCCATTACCACTAAATAAAGCTTCAGCTGCTTCTTCTGCTTTTTTTGCTTCTTCTTCACCATGAATAAGTTTTGTTATTTCATAAGCAGCAATTTTTTTAGCTTTATTTATTTTTTCACCTTCTACACTCGTTAATTTATTTATTTCATCCATTGGTAGAAATGTTAACATACACAAAACTTTTTTTACATCTTTATCATCAACATTTCTCCAATATTGATAAAATTCATAAGGAGAAGTTTTATCTTTATCTAGCCATAAAGCTCCTTTTTCAGTCTTTCCCATTTTCTTTCCTTCTTTAGTTGTAAGAAGCTTAAAAGTAAATGCGAAAGAATCATCATGTCCAAACTTCCTAATTAGATTAACTCCACCTATAATATTAGACCATTGGTCATTGCCACCAATTTGTAATTTACATCCATATTTTTTGTATAATGTTAAGAAATCATAAGATTGCATTAACATATATCCCATTTCAAAAAATGTAAGTCCTGTTTCTAGTCTTGTTTTATAACATTCTGCTGATAACATTTTACTGATAGTAAACTGTGAACCTATCTCTCTCATAAAATCAACATACTTTAAATCTGTAAGCCAATCTGCATTGTTTACTATAATTGCACCATTATCTCCTTCAAAGTTAACAAATCTACCAACTTGCTTTTTTATACATTCAACATTGTGATTTATTTCTTCTCTAGATAACATTTTTCTCATATCTGTTTTTCCAGATGGATCACCAATAATAGCAGTTCCTCCACCCATTAATATAATAGGTCTATGTCCTGCTCTTTGCAAATGTCCTGCAACCATTAGCGATACAAAATGTCCAATATGAAGACTGTCTGCAGTTGGATCTATTCCAATATAAAATGGTACATTTTCGTTTTCTAGTAATTTTCTTAAATCATCTTCATATATTGTTTGCTCAATATAATCTCTTTCTTTTAATTCATCTAGAATATTCATTTCTTTAATATTCCTTTCTTTGTAAGGATTTATAAACAATATCCTCCATATAATTTTTGTTTTCTTTTGGATTATTTCTTATAGCAGTTGCACTAATCGGAATTTCTTTTTTCACAGTAATGTTTTCTACATTTAAATCTCTTGCAACATATTTTCCATACTCTTCACTTGAATAAAATGCTGTAACTGGTATACCTTTAAATACGTCTTTTAAGTAATTGGTTTGTATTTTAATAGACTCTTCGTCCATACCAAATTGTTTTGGTGGATTTTTTCCTAAGATTATATGAGCTGTTGGATATAAGCTTCTAATCCAATCCGCTCTTGTTTCAATAGGAACATTACTTAAATCTGTTTCATTTATTAAAATATAAAATTCATCATTTTCTTTAAGTCCTTTTTCAATTAAGGCTTCATGACCTTTATGAAGTGGTGCAAACTTTCCAATTGTAAATCCAACTTTCATTTTATTTTAATTACTCCTTTTAACAAAAAACCAGACTTGTAAAAGCTGGTTTTTTGTTAAGTATTTAAATTTTTTATATTTTATTTTTTACTTAAATAAATTTTAATAATTTTCTGCTTTTACTTCAAAGAATGCTTGTGGATGATTACATACTGGGCATACTCCAGGAGCCTCTTTTCCTACTACTATATGACCACAGTTTCTGCATTTCCAGATTTTTTCTCCATCTTTGCTAAATACTAATCCATCTTTAACATTTTCTAATAATTTTAAATATCTTGCTTCATGTTCTTTTTCTATTTGTCCAACAGCTTCAAAAAGATATGCAATTTTATCAAATCCTTCTTCTTTAGCTTCCTTAGCCATTCTGTCATACATATCTGTCCACTCGAAATTTTCTCCTGCTGCTGCTGCTTTTAAGTTTTCCTCTGTTGAAGATATATCTCCACCATTTAATAATTTGAACCATAATTTTGCATGTTCTTTTTCATTATCTGCTGTTTCTAAGAATAAAGCTGCAATTTGCTCATATCCTTCTTTCTTTGCTTTACTTGCAAAATATGTATATTTATTTCTAGCTTGTGATTCTCCTGCAAATGCTTCCATTAAATTTTTCTCTGTTTTTGATCCCTTTAATTCCATTATAAATTCCTCCTTAATTTTTTTATTATTTTCATATTATGAATTATACAATATGTTAGATTTAAAATCAAGTCATAAAAATATTTAATTTATTTATTATTAAAATACTCACAAATTATATCTGCTGATTTTTCTACTCCAAATGAATCGCTATTTATACATATATCATAATTTGAAGTGTCTCCAAAATCACTATCTGTATAGTGCTTGTAATGCATTGCTCTTTGTTTATTAATTTTCTTTATTTCCTTTTCTGCATTGTTCTTATTTAAGCCATAAAATTCAGTTGCTCTCTTTATCTTGTTTTCCATTGAATTATATACAAATATTTTTATTACGTTTTTATAATCTTTTAAAACAAAGTCTGCACATCTTCCTATTATAACGCAAGATTCTTTATCTGCTAGATTTTTAAT
>CANRBH010000049.1 GCA_947628825.1 uncultured Clostridia bacterium
TTTTAATATTTTAAAAGATATAAATATTATTTTCGGTATTACTGGCGCTTTTAGTGCCTTTCCAACTATCATTCCTAAAATAAAAGAATTAAGGACTTTAGGAGCAAATATATATCCTATAATGTCTTATTATGCATATAATCTAAATACTAGATTTTTAGATAAAGATAAATATATAAAACAAATTGAGGATGTTTCGGAAAATACAATTATTCACAATATGAGTGATGTAGAGTTATTCTTTAAGAAAGTAAAATCAGATGTAATGATTATTGCTCCAACCACTGGAAACACCCTAGCAAAATTAGCAAATTCTATTTCAGATACTACTGTTACTTTTGCAACAAAACAACATTTAAAAAATAAAAAGCCATTAGTCCTATCAATAAATGCTATTGATGGACTGAGTTCTAATGCGTGTAATATTGGTACCTTACTTAATAGAAAGCATATTTTTATTGTTCCATTTAGGCAGACAAATCCGATTACTAAGCCATATTCAATTTCATCCGATAATGAGCTTTTAGTAAAAACTACTATATTGTCATTAGAAAATGAACAACTGGAACCATTACTTATATAATAATATAAATTATTCAACAATTTACAACAATTATTAAAAAACATAAATATGTTATTTTCTCAAGCCTTGTTGTCGCTTCAGCTACGTGGCTTTTTCGAAAATAACATATTTATGTGATTAACTTTTATAGCTGTTAATTTTCTATTTAATATTTTGTTTTAGATACTCATATATAAAATTGTTCAAGTCTCCGTTCATTACTTTTTGTACATCTCCAACTTCATATCCTGTTCTATGATCTTTTACTAGAGTGTATGGACAAAATACATATGAACGAATTTGACTTCCCCATGCGATGTCCATTTGTATACCTTTTAAATCATCAATAGTTTCTTTATTTTCTTTTTCTTTTAGATTAATAAGTTTTGACTTAAGCATTTTCATTGCTGTATCCTTATTTTGAAATTGACTTCTTTCTGTTTGACAAGCAACTACTATCCCTGTTGGAATATGAGTTAATCTAACTGCTGATGAAGTTTTGTTTATATGTTGTCCACCTGCACCTGATGCTCTATAAACATCCATTTTTATATCATCTGGATTTATATAAACATCTAAATCATCTGTTATTTCAGGTAGCACCTCAAGTGAAGCAAATGATGTATGTCTTCTTCCTCCACTATCAAATGGAGATATTCTAACTAATCTATGGACTCCGTGTTCTGATTTTAAATATCCATAAGCATATTCACCTGAAACTAAAAAAGTTACACTCTTAAGCCCAGCTTCTTCACCATCTAAATAATCAAGTTCTTCAACTTTAAATCCATTATTTTCAGACCATCTACAGTACATTCTATAAAGCATCTCTGCCCAATCTTGAGCTTCAGTGCCACCTGCCCCTGGATGAATTGTAACAATAGCATTATTTTTATCATACTTACCTGATAAAAGAGTAGATATTTCTAATGAGTCAATTTTTGAATTTGTCCTATCTATTAAGTTTTCTAATTCTTTTTCAATATCTTTGTCTTGTTCTATTTTTAAAAGCTCTATCATATCAGTGACAGTTTTTATATCACTTTCAACTTCTCTATAATTAGTGATTTTTTTCTTGAGTTCTGTAATTTTTGAAAGTATCTTAGTTGAATTTTCAGTATCATCCCAAAAATCTTGGCTTTCAGTTTGTTTTTCTAGACTTTTAAGTTCATTTTCGATATCAACTATTTTTATGGAGTTTCCTATTTCTTTTATTCTTTTTATTTGTTCTTCATTTAATTTATCACACTCATCTATGTCGAACATATAATCTCCTCTTAGCATAAATATTTTTTATGATTTTATCAATAATTATTTTTTTAGTCAAATATATTTATTTTATGCTATTTAGTTTTCTTTTTATTCTTATTTTTGCTTCATCTATTTTATCTTCTAATTCTTTATTTTGTTTTTCATATAAATGAATAAGCTTATCTAATTTTTCCTTTGGAATATCTTCTTCCATAATGTCACCAGATTTAAAAGAACTTTGCAAATTTTCTATTTCAGTCTCTGCTCCATCTCTTTTTAATTTAATACTATTAAAAAAATTTTCTCTACTCATAGCAATCTCCTAAAACTATTCTATGTTATTAACCTTCTTTTTATCTATTTCAAAATCAACTTCTTTTTCTAACTTATTAGCTCTATCTAATTTACCTTGTAAGCTTCTTTGATTTGCTTCTAGTTTATCTAGTTTACTTACCATTCCTATACCTTCTAGAATTTCTTCTTGTTCAGGAGTTAAGAAGCCTTTTCTGTAATCTCTTTTTAAGTCACTAGCCCAACTTGTTAACTTAAAGTTTTCATCAATATTAAAATTCTGTTTGATTTCATTTAATTTTTCATCACTTATACTTAACATTCCTAATTTAAGTGGAAGAGTTTTATGGTTAAATGTATAAGTAAAATTTAATGTACTCAAATCTATGCCTGCTTCTTTTAATGCGTTAAAAAAATCTATTCTTTTATTATTAGAATCTGGTTTTTTACCATTAACATGATGCTTTGTTTCAAAAATCTTTAATTTTTTAATTTCCCTTAATTGCTCATCAGTAATTGATAATCTTCCTTTACCTTCAATAGTTACTTTTATGTTTATAATTCTATTTCCTATATTAAAATCAGGCTTATATCCTAACTCATTTTCTATAACTTTCAATTGTTCTTCACTTAATGGTAAATCATACAATCTTAAAGATCTTTGCTTTCCATCTTTATATAATTTTAAAGAATAATCATTCAAATCAATGTTATAAATCTCTAGCAATTCAATTAACCTTAATGTTTGTGAAATGGAATTATTTCTAAATTCATTTAATCTATTTTGATATAATGTTCTTATCTTATCTTTTTCTTCTTGAGTAAGATTATATCTTTCTAATATACCTTCGTTTTTTGCAATATTATATATTCTATTTAAAGCTCTTCCAATTTTGTAATCTCTATCAATACCATATTTACTAAAAAATCCTTCCTTATTATCAAATTCCAAATCTTCTAAACTTTTATATTTGCTAATACCTTTTTGAACTAAAGGAATTTTTGCAATATCTACGCCATGTTCTTCTAATTTTTTTATCACATCTAAGATTTCTCTTATGATATTTTCTCTTGCATCTACAATCAAGCCTAAATTAAATAATTCTTCTCTTACTTCAGTTTTAGTTTCTTTAGTGATAAATTTTGATTCCATAAATGATTTTATTTGGGCAATTCTTTTTCCAATTAAATAAAATCGTGGAATATCAAGTTTTTTTATAATATCTTCAATATTGGGGTTGTCTAATTCATATATATATTTTTTTCTTCTTTTTCCATCTTTATCAATTACTATATCATTTGCAGAAGATAAATCAACACCTTCTTTTTCTAGTCTATGCAATACTTCTAATGTTCTATAAACTTGTTCTTTATATGAATATCCTAAACCAAGATTTCTAATTCTTTCATATTCTTCAGGAGTATGCTCATATAATTGTACACTATTTTCACTAGAATATTCAGCTGCTAATAATTCCAATCTTTTTCCAATAGGATAATCTTCACTTAAATTAAGTTTAGCTATAATTTCACTAGTAATTGGTGTGTCTATTTCTCCTAATTTTAAGTATCTAAAATTTTCTTTTTTATGTATGAATTCTACGTCAACTCCTTCTTTTTTTAAGCTTTCTAATATACTTATTATGGATTCTAAACCTTCTTTTGAATAAACAATTGGTCTTCTAATACTTAAAGCTTCCATTCTATTATTTATTTTAGGATTTTTATGCTTTTCGCTTCTTCTCATAATATCAATTTGATTTCCTATAGGAAAATCAGGATTCCAATTATATTTTTTTATAAATGAATCTATTCCATCAACATTCATTTCTTTTAATAAAATTTTTTTAGATTTACCATCCTTACATACAGTTTTTTTAATTTGACTTAAATCTATTCCTTCTTTTTTCAAAGTTTCTAATATTTCAAAAGCTATATCTCTTTTTTTCATCAAAAATTTATTCCTTTCTTGCTTTTTATAATCAACATATAAAAATGAAATATCAAATTTTTTCAAACTATATTTTCTTGTTTACATAATAATATTTTATCATAAATTTACCTAAAAAGCAAGATAAGGTGTTATCCATTTTCATTATCCATAATAAATCCCTCCTTTTTATATTGCGAACATTTGTATTGTATCACATATATATATTAAATTCAATATCTTTTGTAAAATTTTCCATATAAATAATACTTATTCATATTCTGGCAACAAATTGGCAACTTTGTCGCCAACATATTTTATCTACCATCTTCGATTATTGTATTTATTAATTCTCTAATTGTCAATAAAATTTAAAAGAGTTGTAAAAATTTAGAGCTATGTTTCCATAGCTCCTTTAAACTATTGGTTATTTGGCAGGTGTGCCAAATCCTGCATCTCTTTTGACCTATTAGGTGTGTGGATGGCACTATTGTCCACTTCAAATAACTTAATTTTTCTTTATCTAAATTCTGTTTTTATACTTTTTTAAATCACTAAAACTGTTAATATTACTGGTTTTTACCATGACAGTTCTTATACTTCAAGCCTGAGCCGCATGGGCAAGGATCATTTCTACCAACTTTTGGTGTTTCGTTAACTATTGTCTTATTGATTCCACCTTCTTTTGGAGATAGCTTGCCATCAACAAGTTCAATTGCTGATTTTTCTTGAATTTTAGCATCTGTAATCTTAACTGCTTCTTTTCTTGATTGTCCTTCATCTCTTTTGGTTGCGTGCATTAGTAATCTTACAACATCAAATCTAATATCTAAACTCATTTGATCAAACATATTAGAGCCTTCATCTCTATATACAACGATTGGATCTTTTTGACCATATGCACGAAGACCAACACCACGTTTTAGTTCTTCCATGTTGTCTATATGTTCCATCCATTTTTGGTCAACAATTTTAAGCATTACAACTCTTTCAAGTTCTCTTAGTGTCTCTCCAAACTTCTCATTCTTGTCTTCATATATTTCTACAGCCTTATCTTGAAGTTCTTTTAATACATCAGATTCACTTGCATTTTCTTCTTTTACACTATCTAAAGATGTTATTCCAAATACATTAGATACTTCTTGCATCAAGCCTTCTGTATCATTTGACTCACCATTTATATATGCTGGAACTATTTCTTCTGCAACTGACTTAATCATAGAGATTACACTATCTTTTAAGTTTTCACCTCTTAAAACTTCTCTTCTTTGTGAATATATTGTTTCTCTTTGTCTATTCATTACATCATCGTATTGCAATACATTCTTTCTGATACTAAAGTTTCTGCCCTCAACTTTCTTTTGAGCATTTTCAACAGCTTTAGAAATCATCTTTACCTCAATAGGCATATCTTCACTTACACCTAATGAGTTATATAGCTTAGTAATTGTATTTCCACCAAAGATTTTCATTAAGTCATCATCTAGTGCTATATAAAATCTTGATTCTCCAGGATCTCCTTGACGTCCAGAACGTCCTCTTAACTGGTTATCAATACGTCTTGATTCATGTCTTTCTGTACCAATTATTTTTAATCCACCTGCATCAATAACCTTTTTTCTTTCATCTTCAATGCCTTTATCATATTTCTTTACAAGATTTCTAAATTCTTCTCTTCTAGCAATTATTTTTTCATCATCAGTTTCATTAAATGCTGTTGCTTCTTCTATTTCTTCATAAGTATATTTATCTCTCATTTCTTGTTTTGCTAGATATTCACTATTACCACCTAGAACAATATCAGTACCACGTCCTGCCATGTTTGTTGCAATAGTAACTGCTTTATATTTACCAGCTTGTGCAATTATTTCAGCTTCTTTTTCATGGAACTTAGCATTTAATACTTGATGTGGTATTCTTTCTTTATTAAGCATTTTGCTTAATTTCTCTGATTTATCAATAGAAACAGTACCAACTAGAACTGGTTGACCTTTTTCATAACTTTGTTTTATATCATTTATAACAGCTCTAAATTTAGCATCTTCATTTTTATAAATTATATCTGGATGGTCCTCTCTTATCATTGGCTTGTTTGTTGGTATTTCTATAACATCTAATCTATATATTTCTTGGAATTCTTCTTCCTCAGTCATAGCTGTACCAGTCATACCAGATAATTTTTCATACATTCTAAAGTAATTTTGGAATGTAATATTTGCTAAAGTTTTAGATTCATCTGCAACTTTTACATGTTCTTTTGCTTCTATTGCTTGATGAAGTCCATTATTATATCTTCTTCCATACATTATACGTCCAGTAAATTCATCAACAATTAGAACTTCTCCATCTTTTACGATATAGTCAACATCTTTTTTCATAATACCATGTGCACGTAATGCTTGGTTAACTGCATGTACTAATTCTGAGTTTTCAATATCATTAAAGTTTTCTAATCCAAATTCTTTTTCAGCTTTAGCAATACCTTTTTGAGTAAGAGAAGCAGATTTTGCTTTTAAGTCTACTATATAATCATATTTCTCATTATCTTCTTCTTGAGCTAAATCTTTTACATCTTCCTCAATTATTGTTTTAGCTTCTAATTTAGAAACAAATCTATCTGCTTTTTTATATATATCTGATGCTTGATTAGCACGACCAGATATGATAAGAGGAGTTCTTGCCTCATCAATTAAAATACTATCTATTTCATCTACGATTGCATAGTTAAGTTCTCTTTGAACTAATTGATTTTCATATACAACCATATTGTCTCTTAGATAATCAAATCCAAATTCATTATTGGTTCCATATGTAATATCACAATTATATGCTTCTTGCTTTTCATTAGGCTTCATACCATTTATAACTAAACCTACTGTAAGACCTAGGAATGTATAAACTTTTCCCATCCACTCACTATCTCTTTTTGCTAAGTAGTCATTTACTGTAATAATGTGAACACCTTTTCCAGTCAATGCATTTAAATATGCTGGAAGTGTTGCAACTAATGTTTTTCCTTCACCAGTTCTCATTTCAGCAATTCTTCCTTGATGAAGAATTATACCACCAATTAACTGAACATCAAAATGCCTCATTCCAATTACTCTCTTAGCTGCTTCTCTTACAACTGCAAAAGCTTCTGGAAGTATATCATCTAAAGTTTTTCCCTCTTTTAATAAATTCTTGAAATATTCTGTCTTTCCCTTTAGCTCTTCATCTGTTAATTTTTGAGTTTCAGGTTCTAAAGAGTTAATTTTCTCTACGATTGGCATAACTCTTTTTACTTCTTTTTCACTATAAGTTTTAAATAATTTCATTTAATTTCCTCTTTTCTGTGTCATTTATACAAAATATACAATATGTACTATATCACTAATTAAGCATTTTGGCAATGTTTTTTGAGAAAAAATAAGCACTAAATAAATTTAAATTTATTTAGTGCCCCATATTTAATTATTTTAGTATATTTT
>CANRBH010000050.1 GCA_947628825.1 uncultured Clostridia bacterium
AAACCTCCTTATGACATTTTTATTTTATCATAAGAAGGTGTATTTTTAAACTTTACACAAATATTTCTATATACTCATATTTATATTTAAAGAGAACCATGTATTAAAAATACATGGTTCTTTAGACTGTTAACAAAGTTATAAAATTTTTATTAATTTCTAGTTCAAAACTTTTTCAATAACCTTTAATTCTTCATTTCTCTTAATTTTCTGAGTAGTAGTTTTAATTAAAGGATTATCTGTAACAATAATATGTCTTATAAATTTATATGCAGGCATTTGCTTGTTTATTTTAGTTTTTATATCATTAAATATTAAACTTTGATATTCACTTTTTTCTTTATTAGGAAAATAAGTAGCAATCTCATCATCTTTGTAAACTATCTTAGCATAAAGTACTACATCTTCAAATCTATCAGATTTTGAATTATCTGTATAGCCAAATACCATACTTTCTTCAACATACGGAAGTTTATTTATCAAAATTTCTATTTCTTCAGGAAAGATTTTCTTACCATTTTTAAGAACAATCATATCCTTCTTTCTACCTGTAATAAAAACAAATCCATCTTTATCAATATAACCAAGATCACCTGTATAAAACCAGCCATCTTTTAGAACTTGTTTAGTAGCTTCTTCATTATCATAATAACCAATCATAACGGAATCAGTTTTAGCAACTATTTCACCAATTCCTTTTTCATCAGGATTATCAATTTTAAGTTCAACAGTTGGAATAGGATATCCAACAGAACCAAGTCTTTTACTAAAACTATTTTCACCAGCTAATACAGAAGATGTTTCTGTCAAACCATATCCTTGATGTATATCAAAACCAAAATCATTATATCCTTGTAAAACAGCTTTATCTAATGAAGCACCGCCTGAAATTATAGTTCTAAGTTTCCCACCAAGATTATCAATAATAGATTTAAAAACTTTTCTTTTTGTATTAATAGAAAAAGGTCTAAAAATCCTTCTCATAATAGCAACTAAAACAGTTTTATGTTGTTCTTTAATAGCTTTAGTTATTTTCTTAAACATAATCTCTAGCATAAGTGGAACACAAACAAATCCTGTAACCTTATATTCTGCTAAGTTTTTTTGTATGTATTTTAATCCATCACAAAATGCAATTGTTATACCGCAAGATGTACCAAAAAGAAATGTACAATTACTCTCAAATGTATGATGTAAAGGTAAGAAAGATAAAAACTTATCAGTAGTATTTATATCAATCATTTGGCTTAAACCATACATATCTGTACAAACTGCATATTGTGAAAGCATAACGGCTTTAGAGATGTTTGTTGTACCAGATGTAAAAAGCATTATAGAAAAAGCTTTATCATCTAATTTCAAAGAATTATATTTATCGTGATTTAAGTTTTTTCCATCATCTAAAAGTTTAGTATAGCCACTATCCATGCAAATTAAGTTTTTACAATTATGAGCAACTTCATCAAATTTCTTTTCATAGATTATAGTATCAGCTTTACTTCTATTTATTAAACTTTTTATTTCATTATCAGGAAGTGATTTATCAAGAGGAACAACGATTAAACCTGCAGTTGTTACTGCTAGATAACTAACACACCATTCATATCTATTATCAGAAATGATAGCAACTCTTTTGCAACCCATCTTAAGTAGGCTAGTTCCTAAAGCCTCAATATCTTGAGCAAACTGATAATAAGATATTCTAATATAATTATTAGAATTAGGAGTTTTCTTATATTCAAAAGCAATTTTATTTCTATAAACGTTTTTAAATAAAGAAACAAGTTCTCTAAAATTATTTAATCTATGACCTTCATACAACTTATTAACCATATCTTAAATATCCTTTCTGTAAAATGTATTTTACAACAAATTTATAAAATTTTCAAGTTATAATTATATTTATGTTTATAAAAAAATATATAAAAATTTATATTGAATACTATAATTAAATAATATATAATAAATTTTATAAAATAGTAGTATAATTAAAAAAGATAATTATTACATAAGGGAGATAGATTATGGATAATTGGTATGGAAAAAGTGTAAAAAATGTGGAAAGTGAACTTAAAACAAATATAGATGATGGACTTACAGATGAAGAAGTAATAAAAAGACAAGAACTGTATGGATACAATGCTTTAAAAGAAGGAAAAAAGAAAAGTTTAATTGTAAAATTTCTAGAAGAATTTAAAAATTTTATGATTATTGTTTTAATTATAGCAGCAATAGTTTCAGGAATAATTGGGGTAATTGAAGGAGAAGGTTTAACAGATACAATTATTATTATGGTAGTAATAATTGCAAATGCTATAATTGGTGTTATGCAAGAAAATAAAGCAGAAAAATCATTAGAAGCACTTCAAAAGTTAAGTGCACATACTGCTAAAGTAATCAGAAATGGAAAGCAAGTGGTTCTTCCGGCTAAAGAGTTAGTTCCAGGAGATATAGTTGTTTTAGATACAGGTGATTATGTACCAGCTGATCTAAGAATAATAGAAGCAATAAATTTAAAAACACAAGAATCTGCTCTAACAGGAGAATCAGTACCAGTTGAAAAAATTTCAAATGAAATAGAAGAAAAAGAAATTGGAATAGCTGATAGGATAAATATGGCTTTTTCGTCATCTCTTGTTACTTATGGTAGAGGAAAAGGTATAGTTGTTGAAACAGGTATGAACACAGAGGTCGGAAAAATTGCTCAAATTATAAGTGACACCAAAAAGGAAGAAACACCTCTTGCTCAAAAATTAAATAAATTAGGAAAGATTTTAGGAATAGTAGCTTTAGTAATATGTGCTGTTATTTTCTTAATAGGTTTAGTATATGGAAAAGAGCCTTTAGATATGTTTATGACAGCGGTAAGTTTAGCAGTTGCAGCAATACCAGAAGGATTAGCAGCAGTTTCTACAATAGTTCTAGCAATAGGTGTTCAAAGAATGGTAAAAAAACACGCTATTGTAAAAAAACTACCAGCAGTTGAAACTTTAGGATGTACAACAGTTATTTGTAGTGATAAAACAGGAACACTTACTCAAAACAAAATGACAGTAAAAAAGATATTCTGGAACAATAAAACTCGAAACTTAGAAGATATAAAAGAAATAGATGATGAACTTAGGGGATTAGTTTATACAAGTATGCTTTGTAATGACACAAAAATTGGAGCTGATAAGAAACTTATTGGTGACCCGACAGAAACAGCTTTGGTAGATATGGGATTTTCTCTAGAATTTGACCCAAGTAAATTTGACTTAAATCCAAGAGTAGAAGAAATACCATTTGATTCAGAAAGAAAACTTATGACTACTGTTAATAAAGTAGGAGATAAGTATATTGTATATACTAAAGGTGGAATTGATGAATTATTAGAAAGATGTAATAAAGTTGCTTTATATGGAGAAGAAGTCAGCTTAAAAGAAGAACATATTAAAAATATAGAATCTGAAAATGAAAAAATGGCAACAGAAGCTCTTAGAGTTTTAGGAATGGCTTATAAAGAATTAGATTATATGCCTAGTAAAAAAGATATTAAAGACTTAGAAAAAGACTTAGTATTTTTAGGAATGTGTGGAATGATTGATCCTCCAAGAATTGAAGTAAAGACAGCTGTAGAAAAATGTAAATCAGCAGGAATTAGAACAGTTATGATTACAGGAGACCACAAAATTACAGCAACAGCAATAGCAAAAGAATTAGGAATACTAAAGGATGAAAAAGAAGCAATAACAGGAATAGAACTCGAAAAAATGTCTGATGAAGAACTAAGAAAAAATGTAAAAAAATATTCAGTTTATGCAAGAGTATCACCAGAGCATAAAGTAAGAATAGTAAAAGCATGGCAAAGTTATGGAGAAGTTGTTGCAATGACAGGAGATGGTGTAAATGATGCACCAGCACTTAAAACATCTAATATTGGTTGTGCAATGGGTATTGTTGGAACAGATGTATCAAAAGAAGCGGCAGATATAATTTTAACAGATGATAATTTTGCAACAATAGTAGATAGTGTGGAAGAAGGAAGAAGAATATATGATAATATTTTAAAAGCAATACAATTTTTACTTTCAAGTAATATTGGAGAAATAGTTGTATTATTTCTATCAATATTATTAACTCCAATATTAAGCAGTAATTTTGGGGTTGGTGTAGATAAAATAGTAATATTTCTAGTACCGCAACTATTATGGATAAACTTAGTTACGGACTCACTTCCAGCTTTGGCTTTATCAGTAGACCCAGCAAGCAAAGATGTAATGAAAAGAAAACCAAATAAAAACAAAGGAATATTTACTAAAGGAATGACGTGGAGAATAGTATATCAAGGAATAATGATAGGGCTCATAACCCTAACAGCATTTATACTAGGTTTGGCTTCAAGTAATGAAACAATTTCTAGTATATTATCTAAATATCCTAACTTAACAGCAGAAGATATAAAAATAGAGATAGGCCAAACAATGGCATTTGTTGTATTAGCATTTGCAGAATTAGTCCATGTATTTAATATAAGAAGCAATAAAGAATCAATATTCAAATCTAATTTCTTTGGAAATAAAATGTTGTTTTTAGCAATAGGAGCATCAAGTTTGCTTATGTTTGCAGTATTATTTATTCCAGGCTTACAAAACATATTTGGAATAATTGCTTTACCAGTTGATAAAATTTTAGAATGTATTTTATTAATTTTAACACCAGTCATAATTGTTGAAATAATGAAATTATTAAAAATAAACTCATCAAAAGATGAAGAATAAGGTAAATGGTACAAAAATCTGGATGTTGTTTGAGACTACGTTTATGTACTTTTCTAATATCAAATAATTGAAAATTTTAATAAAATATGGTATATTTACTATATGAAGCTATTAAGCTAGTCAATAGAACTTTTATAACTAAAAAAGATAATAACAATCAATAAATTTTAATAAAAAAAGAGAGAAGAAGGAAATGAAATTTAATTATAAAGAATATGAAATACAAGATATAACTTGTAAAGGTCCTATGAGAAGAAGATATAATGATTTAGTAGAAAAATATAAAGGATATAATATATTCAGTTATGTAAGAGGAGAATATACAAGATATTCTGTTGAAGATGAGAATGAAAATATTTTTGTGGAAACAGACAATATAGAAGAAGCAAAAGAATATGTAGATACTGAATTAGTAAAATAATAAAATCCTATAAAGAAAGGAGAAAATATGCAATTAGTAGATTTCTCAAAAGCAATTGAAATTGCACCAGAGTATACTGGTAGTGAAAAGAAAAAGACAATGATATTAAATAATAAAAAATACTTAGTAAAATTTCCAGATCCTAATAGATCTAATAAAATGGAAATTTCATATATAAATAATGTATATTCTGAATATATAGGTACTAAAATATTTGAGATATGCGGATTTGAAACACAAAAAGTAACATTAGGCATATATAATAAAGATGGAAAAGAAAGGATTGTTTGTGGATGTGAAGATTTTACAAATAATGATACAAAATTAGTAGAATTTGAAAAATTTGAAAATGCAAGTATAGAACCGAATCCTTTCAAAAGAGAAATAAAGGATATATTTCATATAGCAGAATCTAGGGCATATAATATAGACATAGATGAGCTTAAAGAAAAATTTTGGAATATGTTTATAATAGATTGCTTAATAGGTAATGAAGATAGACATAATGGAAACTGGGGATTTTTAAAGAATATAAAAAATGAAAAATTAATATTTGCGCCTATCTTTGATTGTGGTTCTTGTTTATTTTCAATATATACAGATGAAAAAATGAAAGAATGTTTAGAATTTTATTGCAAAGTTATAAAAGGAAAATATGAAGAAATATTAACGGTTGCTTATAAAAGATTAAAAAGATAAATAAAATTGCAAACCTCAACCAACAACCCATTATAGGTAGTTAGTTGAGGCTATTTTTATGTTCTTTTTTAATCAAATAATTTAATTTTTTTTAAAATTTTTACACACATCATTTAACAAACAAGTTTCACATTTTGGTCTTTGAGATGAGCATGTTTTTCTGCCATGCCAAATAAAAATATGATTTACATCCTTCCAATATTCTTTTGGAATAACAGCACATAAATCTTTTTCAACCTTGCTAGGATCAGATTCTTTAGAAAAACCAATACGATTAGCTAAACGTTTAGCATGTGTATCAACTGCTATTCCTTGAGGGTTATTAAAAGCCTCTAGCATAATGACATTTGCACTTTTTCTACCAACTCCGGGAATAGTAATTAGTTCTTCCATTGTTCTAGGAACTTCTCCATTAAAATCAGACATAATTTTTTGCCCAGCAGCTTTTAAATTTTTTGCTTTATTTTTATAAAAACCACAAGAATGAATTAATTTTTCTAATTTAGATAAATCACAACTAGCAAAATCTTCAGGAGTATCATAAACTTCAAAAAGTTTAGGAGTTACTAAATTTACCCTATCATCTGTACATTGAGCAGATAAACAAACAGCCACAAGCATTTCAAAAGGAGTATTAAAGTCCAAGCTACATTTTGCATCCGGGTACATTTCTTTTAATTTCTTTACTATTTTTATTGCTTCATTTCTATTCATAAAAAAATACCTCTTATTTTTCTCTATAATATTATAAATTTAATGATTAGTCAAATATTATTACATTTATATTACATTTTTCGACATTTGGACAGTTCCCAATATATTTGTAAAGTTTAAGTTTATAATTTTTATACGGAGAACGACAAAAGAAATGGAGAAAAACAAAATGACAAAGCTCGTAAGCCTTGAGGCTGTACACACACACCAGACTGTTGAACAATAAAATTTAATTAAAGTATAAAAATAGGTAAAAAGCTAAAAAATATAGAAGA
>CANRBH010000051.1 GCA_947628825.1 uncultured Clostridia bacterium
TTTTAGGGGAATAAATAAATACTTTTTTATGGTGCGCCTTCAAGGATTCGAACCTTGGACCCACCGGTTATGAGCCGGTTGCTCTGACCAACTGAGCTAAAGGCGCATATGTTATGCACGAATTTAATTTTATAATATTTTTTGCTTTCTGTCAAGCTATTTAATAAAATATGTTAAAAATAAACTAAAAAATTTATGAATTATATAAATCTACAAGTCATTTATACAAGTATATAATATAGATATGACTTATTTTTAAGTCATATCTATATCTATTTTAACATATATCTTACTTAAAAATTATTTATTTGTATTATCTGGTTCTGGTAGACCTTCTGGTAATTGTAATGTTATTCTAATCTTCATTACATACTTAATTGCTCTAACAAATTTACTATTCTTAATTTTATTCCATAGTGATGATTTAACTTCTGTTCTTGTTTCTGCATAGTAGTCTTCATAAGCTTTTGTTGGGCTATTAGGTTTATCTGGTACTTCTGCTACTACAGTTGTATTTACTTCTTTCTTAACTGCAACTTTAGGAGCTTTAGCAACTTGAGCTTGAGCAGGTTGAACATTGGCTACTTGTGGAGCTTGTTTTACTTCTTGTACTGGCTCTGCAACTTTTGGTTCTTCTGCAACTGGAGTTGGTATTAGTTTAAGTGCATCAGCAATTTCTATTCCTATATAACTTAATGCTTTTGATCTATCTTCTACTCTTTCCATATCTATTTCTATATGTAAGTTTGATTCAAGATTTGTTATTCTTGCATTTATTAGTTTTACAGCATTTTGATAATTCTCTGATTCTGTTCCTTTAGCTCTTGCTATTACTCCAAATGCATCTATTATATCTTGTGGATATTTTCCATTTATTGCAGCTATACTCTTTTTCCATTCACCATCTTTTGCTTGAACTATTGCTAGTGTTTGTTTTAAAACTGCAGCAGCTTTTATATTGTATTCCCTTTGCTTAATTAACTTTTCTATTTGTTTAGTATTTTCCTCAAATTGATTTGTTGCATATTCTACTAGTTTGTATGCTGCATCATATACTGATTTTGGAAAATTCTTTTTCTTAGGGTATTCTACTAAATAGGTCTTAATAGACTCAACTAAATCTTTAAAGTATGAATTATCATCCAATTCTATTATTTGCTTTTTACTGTTTGGATTTATAAGTCTTTGAACCTTTTCTATATTTGATAAAATTTTTTCTTCCGTGATTACCATTCTCACGTTTACTATCCCTCTTCTAGGCATTGTAAACATAACCTCCTTTAAATTTATGTTAAGTATGGTATTTAATGTATCTTTAATACTATTTTAATTTTAGTACAAGTCAAACTTTCTTGTCAAGTAATATTACATTTTTTTAATATTATTTTAAACAAAATGTAACTTTCCGTAAGATTTTGTAGATTTATAGAACTTTGAAATTTGTTTCACATTTATACATTGCATCAACCTTTTTATTATACTATTAAATTATTTTTTTGCTTCTTTTTGTAATTCTTTATATCTTTTTATTTTCATGGTTGAAGTTTTTTCAAACTCTCCTTCTTTTAATTCAAGGCTCTTAACTGCTTTGTATGAAGTTAGTTTTTTATTAACTTCTTTTACTTTTTCCCATATTATCTGGTGTATTTCTTCATTTGTCATATTTTCTTTTATCTTATTTAGTTCATCCATATTTGGAATTACTCTAGCAGTTATAATAAGTTCCTTATTATTTCTCTTTGTGTCTTCTTCATCAGGTGATTTTCCATAAACCATTACTTCCTTTATTTCTGGTATTTTGTCTAATAGCATTTCTATTTCTTCTGGGTAAATGTTTTTTCCATTTTGTGTTACTATTACATTTTTGCTTCTACCTGTTACATAAACAAATCCTTCTTCATCAACATATCCTATATCTCCTGAATGGAAGTATCCATCTTCTGTTATGGCTTCTCTTGTTGCTTCTTCATCTTCATAATATCCAAGCATTAAAGTAGGACTCTTAATAAGTAGTTCTCCTTCTCCTTCTTCATTAGGATGGTCAACTTTAATATCTGCTTGAACTATAGTTTTTCCAGCAGATCCAACCATTGTCTTGTAGTCTGGTGTAACTGCTGATATTGGTGCAGTTTCTGTTAGTCCATATCCTTGTAAGAAAGCAATTCCAATGTCTTCAACCCACTTTCCAACCTTTTTATCTATTGGAGCAGCAGCTGAAACTATAATTCTTAAATTTCCACCTAAATTGTCTAAGATTTCTTTGAATACTCTTCTTTTTACATCAATACCAATGCTTTTTAATCCATTAGTAACATGTATCATTGAATTAACTAGTTTATCTTTATGACTTTTTTTAATAGTTTCATTTATTTTCTTATAAATATTTTCTACAAGTAATGGAACTGCTAAAACAGCTGTTGGCTTAGCTTCTTGAAGGTTTGGTACAATATATCTTAATCCTTCACAAACTGCAACTCCGCATCCTACTGCTATTGGTAATAAAAATCCAATAGTAGATTCATATGTATGGTGAAGTGGTAATACTGAAAATAGCATATCATTTGGATATAATTTAACATATGCATTTACAGCATTTATATTCTCTGCTAAATTTCTATTACATAGCATTACGCCTTTTGATGTTGATGTTGTTCCAGATGTAAATATTAGTACTTTAAATTCTTCTGGGTCAATTTCTATTTGTTCAAAACTATTATCACCTGATTTTATAATATTTTTTCCTGTATTTATTAAATAATCAAGTCCAACATCTTTTCCTTCTAATGGCTTATCAGATTTCATCTCAACAAAAAATTCAACATCTGGTACATTAGGTCTAACCTTTTTTATATCATCTGCTTTTAGTTTTGAATATATAACTGTAGTTGCTCTACTTCTTTTTATTAAATTTTCTAATTCGTTTGTTGGAAGTTCTTTATCTACTGGTACAGCTATACCAACACCACAAAGCATTGCCATATATGATACATACCAGCCATATTGAGTTTCACTTACTATTAAAACTCTTTTATCTTTTTGATTTAAAATCTTAATTAAAGCTGTTCCTAAAGCATCAACATCTTCCTTAAATTCTGCAAAAGTAGTAATTTTGTAAGGTGACTTATGGTCTGGTTTTTCTAGTATACAGTCTTCATCTGGATATTCTCTTGCTGATTTATAGAAAAACTCTTTTACTGTTTTGTAATGAGTTGTTTCATAAGGAGTATTTCTTTTCTTTTTAAGATTTTCTTTTTGCATTTTTTCATAATCAATCTTGATATCTTCAAGATTTTCAACAGTGTCCATCTTAATTTTTTTAAATTTTAGTTTTGGTACTTTAATATTGATATTCATTTTTTCTCTCCTTTTATTATATATATATAAGTTGGAAAAGAATTAAATTTTGGCTAGGAAAACAAGTTTGAAATTTATGAGGCGTATTTTTTATACGTTGATTAAATTTCAAATGAAGTTTGACAACGCCAAAATTCTAATTATCTTCCAACTTTTAGTGCTTGAATAAAATTTCTATCTATTTCTTTATATAATTTACCTACATCTAAGTCTTTTGTTTTCTTATAATATAAGTTTGCACAAGCTATACCATAAATTTCTGTTGCCAAAACTTCTTTATCAAATTTCTTTATTTCTCCTGCATCCATTCCTTTTTGCAGAACATCTTTAATTATTTCTAAATATTCATTTACATATTTCTGGCAAGTAATACTTCTACTACTATTACCCCAACATTCACTAAAAACTATTTCCATGAAACTTTCATATTTAACTATAATTTTAATTTGAATAAGTACAATTGCTCTTAATTTATCTATGTATTTTTTCTGTGCCTCTGTTTTTATGTTGATACTTTTTTTTAGTAGATTCATACCTTCTTCAATTAAGAAATTAAATATTTCTTCTTTGCTTGAGAAATGATAATATAAAGTTCCTTTTGCAACACCTACTGCTGAAGTTATATCCTCTATACTTGTACCATCATAACCTTTTTCTGCAAACAGTTTCATTGATGTTTCAAATATTTTTCTTTTTGTTCTATTCATTTTTTATCTCTCTTTCATATATTTTAAATGAACTATTTTCCTGATTTTGATTCTAATGTATCTAAGTTGTCAAGTGCTTTTCCAGTTCCTATAGCAACACAAGAAACTGCATCTTGGGCAATCATTACTTTTATTCCTGTACTCTCTTCTATTAGCTTGTCTATTCCATAAAGTAAACTTCCTCCACCTGTCATATATATACCTTTTTCACTAATATCTTCAACAAGTTCTGGTGGTGCTTTTTCTATTGTTGATTTTAGACTTTCAACAATTTTTAAAGCATCTGGAAGTAAGCTTTTAAGCATTTCTTGGTCATTTAACTCTATCTCTACAGGAAGCCCTGATTCTAAGCTTCTTCCTCTAACTTTTATTGTAACATCTTCTTCCCTTGGATAAACTCCTCCTACAGCCATCTTAATTTCTTCAGCTGTTCTTTCTCCAATTAAAGTTTTATATTTCTTTTTTACATATCTTATAATTGTATCATCAAATTTATTTCCTGCTGTTTTTATTGATGTACTTACAACAGAGCCTCCTATTGATATTACAGCTATATCTGTTGTTCCTCCACCAATATCAATTACTAAGTTGCCTACTGGTTTTGATATATCTATTCCAGCTCCTATTGCTGCTGCAACAGGTTCTTCTATTAAATAAACTTTTCTAGCTCCTGCTGACATTGCGGCATCTATAACAGCTCTTTTTTCTACTTCTGTTATTAGAGAAGGAACACATATCATAACTCTTGGTGCAATAACTTTTTTTCCTAATATTTTTTTCATAAAATGTCTTAACATTTTTGAAGTTAATGTAAAGTTTGATATTACTCCGTCTTTAAGAGGCTTAATAACTTCTATATATTCTGGATTTCTTCCAAGCATTTTCTGAGCTTCTTTTCCATAAGCAATTATTTCATTAGTGTTTTTATCGACTGAAACTACCGTTGGTTCTCTTAAAACTATGCCTTTACCCTTATTATAGGCTATTATTGAAGCGGTTCCCAAGTCAATTCCTATATCTTCACTCATGTTAAAATATTTTCCTTTCATTGTTATAATTCTAGCTCTATTCTTGCCTTAAAATATTGTTTCTATTCTTCTCATAGCCTCTATTGTATTTTCTCTAGTTCCAAATGCAGTAAGTCTAAAATATCCTTCTCCACTTGGACCAAATCCTGAACCCGGTGTTCCAACTACATTTGCTTTTTCTAATAATACATCAAAGAATTCCCATGATGTCATATTATCCGGAACCTTAAGCCATACATAAGGTGAATTAACTCCTCCATAAGCTTTCATTCCAATTTTGCTTAAGCCTTCTAATATTATTTTAGCATTTTCCTTATAATAATTTATATTTTCTTTTATTTCTTCTTGACCTTCTTTGCTATAAACGGCTTCTGCTGCTCTTTGAGTAACATAAGATACTCCATTAAATTTAGTGCATTGTCTTCTATTCCATAAGCTATTTAATTTATATTCATTACCTTCATTGTCATAAGCAACAACTTCTTTTGGAACAACTGTATAAGCACATCTTGTTCCTGTAAATCCTGCTGTTTTTGAAAAGCTCTTAAATTCAATAGCGACTTCTTTTGCACCTTCTACTTCATATATGCTGTGTGGTACATTTTCGTCAGATATAAATGCTTCATAAGCAGCATCAAATAATATTATTGATTTATTTTCCCTAGCATAATCAACCCAAACTTTCAATTGTTCTTTTGTAAGAGTTGTTCCTGTTGGATTGTTTGGATAGCATAAATATATCATATCTGCCTTTTCTTTTGGAAGTTCTGGAATAAAGTTATTTTCAGCTGTGGTTGGCATATATATTATATTTTCATATTTTCCATTTACAAAATTTCCAGATCTACCTGCTAAAACATTTGTGTCTAAATATACTGGATAAACTGGATCTGATATTGCAACTCTATTGTCTTTAGAAAATAAATCTACAATATTACCTGTATCACATTTTGCACCATCCGATACAAATATTTCATCAATTTCTATTCCTAAATCTTTATAATCGTTTTCAACTATTGCTTTTCTTAAAAAATCATAACCTTGTTCTGGTCCATAACCTTTAAAAGTATCTAAATTTCCAAGTTCATCACAGGCTTTTTTCATAGCTTCTACGCATGCATTTGGAAGTGGTCTTGTAACATCTCCTATTCCAAGCTTTATTATTTTCTTGTCAGGATTTTTTGCTTGATATTCTGCTACCTTTTTAGCTATTGTTGAAAATAAATAGCTTTCTTGTATATTTTTAAAATTATCATTAACTTTACTCATACTAAATTTTATTCCTTTCTTCGCTTCGCTCAGAATCGGCACTTCAAACATTTGCTTCGCAAATTTTCGAAGCTGCCATGCTGAGGA
>CANRBH010000052.1 GCA_947628825.1 uncultured Clostridia bacterium
GTTTTTTGAGAAAAAATAAGCACTAAATAAATTTAAATTTATTTAGTGCCCCATATTTAATTATTTTAGTATATTTTTAAGTGCAACATCTACCTCAATTTTAGCAAACGGATTGCAATTTAAGTAAACTTTTTTATCTGATAATTTATCATAAATATCCATTTGATTTACTTTTTCCTTAGTCAAAATTAAGGCAATATTTCCACTTTCATATTTATTAGCTTCATTTACAAAGTCATCAATAGATTTATCATTATGAATATCAAGTCCAATACGTTCTTGATTGCAGTAATCTGTAATTGTACTTGTTAATGAAGATAAATCTTCTGAATCTGTATAAAGGTCGACATTTAGAAGAGAAACATATCTAACTTTAACCTTAAGCTCATCTCTTAAAAAGAAATATTTTGATTTATCATCAATTACAACTATATCATCAAAATCCGAATTTATAAATTCTCTTGGTGACATATATTTTGTTATCTTAGGACCATCATTTCCTAAATTAGAATTGATAACCTTTATAATTGCAGAATTTAATGCAAACATTGTATCTTGTACGTTAATTGTTAAGGAGATATTTTGAGAAATTGCTTGCATGCAAAGAATTATTGTAATATATGGGTTACCATTTGTTACAACTAATGATTTTTTATCTAAGAAAGCTGATCTGAACTCTTTAAATCTGTTTAATATATCAACAGCTTTGTTTAAGCTAAATTTAAAATCGGTTTCATCAAGTTCACAAGCTTTTTCTAGATTTTCTTTATTTAATTTAAAAGCTTCAACTATACCATTAAGTGTCATAATTCTTTGCCTCCTTCCTTATTATCTCCTTTAAATTTTTAAATTAATCTAATTTTATAACTAATTTAAAGATTTTTCAATGTTTTGTCATTAAATTTTTATTTAATTTTTGTTGCAATTGGTAGCCATTTGACTTTAATTCTGTATAATTTTAACTATAGTACAGTGTCATCAAAATCATCAAAGTCATCTTGTCCTATTGTTTGGCTTGAAACATCAATATAGTCTAGACATTCATTTAATTCTTGTTCATCAACATCTTTTCCGTATCCTGCTTTATTTTTTAGGTTTCTTGCCCAATTTTCGGTATGATTTACTTTGTTAATACCTACTGCATTTTTTCTTCTAGCTGTTGTAATCATTTGCCATCTAAAGTAAGGTTTTCCAGCTCTGTTTATATCTACAAACATATCATATACTTCTTTTCTAAAATCTCCTGAGTAACAACTTTGTAAATAGTGTTTCATAAAATCTTCTGAAATTACGTACGTTGCGTGTATGTTAGCAAATTCTTTACCATAAGCAGATTCTCTAAATACTTGTTCAACTAATGCACTATTATCTAGAAAAACAATATATGTTCCTGATACTAATATGTGCTCATAGTTTGGTTTTATGCTTTTAAAAGCCTCAAACATCTTCGCTAAAGACCTTACTGCTTTTTGACCATTTGATGATGAACTATTGCCTTTCTGTCTTGTTCCTATTTTGACTTTGTCTTTTTGTCCTTGTTCATTGTCTTTTATGATTTTTTCTTCTTCATTAAAAGCATCAGAGAACTCATTAACTAATAAATTTAATCTTGTAGCAGAAATATTATCTTCAACTTTATATACTCCAGCTAACAAATTAAGCTTTTGATCATCATTGTCAAGTCTTCTTAATATGTTTAGCAATCTTAAATATTTTCTTCCAGTTTCTTCAGTATCTCTAAATAACAATTCCTCATCATCAGCTCTTAATTTTCCTTGTTTTATCATCATAACTAGTAAATCATCATCTGGGTTAATTGTATTTATACTTAAAACTTCTTTAGAATATAAGTCTATTAAATCTTCTTTTCTAGAGTATCTTCCACCTATTATTCTATATATTTTATCTTGTACTTTTGTATCAACAATAGGTGATGTATCTTGGGGATTTCTTCCCAATTTTTTAAATTTAATATATGCAAGTAAATATCTATTAAATCTATCTTTTACTTCATCTGTTTTTATTATATAATATGATTTTACAATTTTAAGTAAATCTTCATCTTTGAAAACTTCATTAAAGTTTGTTCCTTCTCCAAATGTAACTAATGTATCAAGTTCAATTTTTCCTTGCATATAAAGATTAAATACATCTTGATTTGAGAAAATATTGTCTTGATTTAATCTAATTAAATCTCCTGCTTTTAGCTCTGTTCCTGATTGCAATATATAGTATCTCTTATCTTCGTCTCTTAATAAGCCTTCTTCATATATTTTAGTTGCCAAATCACTATTTAAGTCATATAATGTTTTTCCTGATACAAAACCATCTAAATAAAGTTTTCTAAATATTTCTTCATCAAAAATCAAATCATCAAATAAGTCCATTATTCTTTCTTCTGATTTTCCATCATGTAAATATCCATATCTATTATATACTTCTTTTAAATACTCATATTCTTTAACTATTATTTCGTGATATTGTTTTTCTTTTTCTGTATTTACCCCTTTTTCTAAGCTTTCATTTATTTCTTTTACTGCATTAAGCAAATCTTCAGGTGTAAATGAATTTCGTACATTATCTTTTCCTACAATATTTTCAATTTCAGATATTGAAACATCATATACAGCATATAGAGTCTTAAAGAAGTCTTTTCCTAAATCTCCTCTAGAAATTAGTACATTTAGATTTTTTAAAGCAATATCTTTATATACACTATTTGCAATAATTTGTTCAAAAGAAAGTTGTCCAAATAGAACTTTAAGTTCATCATCTAAAACTTGATATAGTCCTATATCTGTTAAAGTTTTAGTAAACATTACTTCTGGCTTTTTTATTTCATTTAATAAGCTTTCTTCTACTGCATCACCATGTATTTCTATTTCAGTTCCTTCTGTAGGCTTATATTCATCTTCATTTACTTCAACTAGTCCTAATTTCTGCATCATTGTAACTGAAATGTTATTTTTTCTAGTTAGATAACGAACGGTGGCTCTTAAAGAATAATAATGTTGTTCACTTTGAGGTAAATCTTTGGCTCCTATCTTATCCATAGCTTCTGTATAACTTAAAACATTTGCTTGATATAGCAAAAAGTAATATTCTCCTCTAAATTCTTCTGGTACTTGTTCTATATAAGAAATGGCTTTATCTTTTTTCAAAAAACTTAATACGTCTACATTATATAATTGGCTTGGATTCTCTGATATGTAAATTTCTGCATAATCACTAAACACTTCTTCTTTTTCTTCTATAAATGATTGCAAAGAAAATTTAAATGGAATAAGATTTCCTTTATCATCTTCTTCTTGTATTGTAATTTTACTTGGAATTATTGTTTCCTCTATAGCCATAAATAAATAATCGACTTTTTTAAGTCCTGCTAAAGGAAGTATGCTTCCTTTAGCTTCTTCTATTTTTGAATTTTTCATATATTCTTTATAATTTAATACACTATCTTTTAATCTATCAATATATGAATAACCTGATATTGCATATAAGTTATCTTCATTTATTCTTGATTTAATTTCTGGGATTGAAAATAAAAGTTCCTTTTCTGCCAAAAAGTTTTTTCTAAACTCTCGTGTTCCTGTAATATTATTAGCATTTTCTCCATTTAATAGTTCGTTCAAAATCTTATTTTCATCATATCCCATTTTTCTAAGTGTATTATATGCTAATGTTTCAGCAATTTTTTCACATAAGTTTCTTTCTTTGCAAATCCATAAGCAATCAGTTATCTCTAATGCTCCAATTAACTCTGAAAACATACTATCCAATTTTATGTACTTTTCTTCAAATGGTTTTCCGTACAATTCTTTTTTGCTATTTACTGGAAGTAAATCAGTTCTATTTTTTCTTGTCACTAAAAATAAGGTTATATTATCTTTTTCAGATATGTTTTCTCTTGCAAATTCAAGAAAATTAATGTATAACAGCTTATATTCAGGACTATTATGACTTTTTGCCACTAATTTAGCACAATATACACCCATTAATACAAGCTTCTTAAAGTCAATTACATCTAAATTTTTTAGTATAAAATCATTTATATTTTCATTCTCTTTTTCTTCTGATTTAAGCCATTCTCCATCTTCTAAAGCAGAATCTCTTATTATACCAGAACTATATAGTTGCACTGCTTCTCTGTTTTTACCAAAAAATGATAAAATCTTACTTTTTTCTATTCTATTCATAAAATAATATCCCCTTCTTTGTTTATTTCTTATATTTAAATATATTTTTTATTATTTTAAGCCTTCTCATTAAAATAAAAAACTACTCTTTTAATTATAGCAAATTTTGAGGTAAAAGTCAAATATTATGTTGACAATGATACATCAATAAAAAATATCGCTTATGTTCATAATTTATGTGTTAATAGTGAAATATCTTATATAAAATTAGATGATTCTAATATTGATAAGGTTGACATATCAAAAATAATATATGATATAGAACATTATAAAGATTTAAAGAAAAATAAGAAAAAAAGTATTTATCAAAATTTATCTGATTATTTCCATGATTGTAACAAACCAATATTTACTTTAACTTTTAAAGAAATTGAAAATATTATAAATCATAAGCTTTGTAGTTCTGCATATAAATACACTTCTTATTGGTATAGAAAAGGAAATTCAGTTCTTTCCAATTCTTGGCTTGATAATAACTACTTTATTTTGAGATTACATTTAGATAAACAAAAGGTTGTCTTCAAGAGAAATAAGAATAATGTATCTAAACTTGATATTCCTGAGGTTATTTTTTCTAATACACTTCCTAGAGATGCAGTTTATGAACTTAAGCAATTCTTTATTTACATAATTAAGAAATATGAGTTGTAAAAAAGTGTGAACAATTTTGTCTAATAATTTTTAGTCATTTTATTGTTCACACTTTTTACATATTCTTACATTTTTCAGTTACAATTTAGTATCATTTGAGTTATAACTATTATTATTCTAATTTGTACATTGATACTCCATCTCTTCCGCACGTAAGCATAAGACCTCGATCTAATTGTATTGTATTAAAATTCAACTTTCATATTTAATTTTTTGTAACCATCCAATACGATCCATTATATTTCACATATTTTTTTGGTAAGGTGACCACTACTTCGTATCGGTTTTGATACTTGAACGTTTGTCCGCGAATTGTTCACGAGATCACGATAGTAAAACTTACTTTGGATAATGCTCATTAATCCGAACCCAGCATTGCTATGCCTCGTTGCAAGCCATAATTCTTGTCCTGAAGGTGGGTCCCAATTTAAATGACCATCGCTTTTGTCAAGTGTCCAACCACTCGGATAAATAGAAACTTTGGTTTTCCAAGTAAGCGTATTCGAGAAGGAGTTAGAATACGAAACAAGATCAGATTCTGAAAGAGGAATTGAAATAGGTAACCCCGAACCCTGATCACTATGACTAATACCGTTGGCCTTGTACGCCGCTCCATTTATAGAAATGTCATTCTCATAGGTCGCTAACAGAGGTATTTGTGTTGTGTATGGACCTGTCTCCAAAATTCGCACGTTATCATCCCATAATTTTTTATTTTCTGGTAATAAGTCATTCAAGTAATCTTCTAACGTAGCGCTTCGCGCAACGGCTTCAAAATCTGGATTTGAGTATAGTGAGTTGGCCACGTAGTTAAGAACATAGATACCATTATTGTAACCAGTTGGACCCATTAGGGCAACCTCATAGTTGGGATTATAATAAAACTCTTCACTCCTTCCTAATAGTGTAACATAATCGGAATTCATACTTAATACAGCGAAACCATATTCCTGTCTGGTAGTTAAGGTCTGAGTTGTCGATGTGCCGGTAAGGGCTGGTAGTAACGTTATTTCTTTTTTTGCTAAGGTCATGTTGTAGTAAACATAGTCAGCTATCTTTAATTCCGGTTTTAGAATACTTACGCTGACCGTTGAAGAGCCTGATGGAGTACGTGTTTTATTTCCCGCTACGTCATATACTTCTGCATACATCTTATAGTTTTTCCCGTCCTTCTAAGTTAGAAATAGTCCACGTCTTTGTTTGTTGAGTGGTCACACCTGCTTCGTTCCCCGGATTTTTGTAAGTGCTAGATACACTATCTGTGGTTGAATCTAATGTGTAATACCAGATTATTTTTCCCAATCCTGAATTTGTGTCAGTGGCTGTTACACTTAAGTCAGCCTTTGTCGGTCTTTCTGATGTTGCTGATAATGCTGTATTTACGGTTGGTGCTGTCTTATCTATCTTACTTATTGTTGATGATGTATTTCCACTTA
>CANRBH010000053.1 GCA_947628825.1 uncultured Clostridia bacterium
TTTAAAGCTCGTATTGTACATATATCAATATGCTACGAGCTTTTTGTTATTTTTAACTGTTAAAGATGGGATTATACTATAAAATTAGCCCCATTGTCAACCTTTTTGCATTTATTCATCAAATATTTCATTAAATTCTTTTTCGTTTATTTTTTCTTTTTCTAATAATCTTCCTGCGACTTGGTCTAGCTTATCTCTATGAATTCTAAGTAATTCTTGAGCATTTTCATAAGCTTTTTCCAATATAGTTCTTACTTCTTTTCCTATTTCATCTTCTAAATTGTTTCCAAGTAGTTGAATCTGATATGGATCTTTTTCTAAGTTCATTGACATTGGTCCAACTTTTTCACTCATGCCATAAACTGTAACCATATCTCTTGCAACTTTCATAGCAACTTCTAAGTCATTACTTGCTCCGGTTGAAATATCATTTAAAGCGATTTTCTCAGCAGCTCTTCCTCCTAATAAAGCAATAAGTTTTTCTTCCATTTCTGTTTTTGAAATATAAAACTTATCTTCATTAGTTTTATACATTGTATATCCACCTGCGAAACCTCTTGGTATAATTGATACTTCTTTTACATTGTCTTGAGTTTCTAGATATCTACTTACTACTGCATGACCTGCTTCATGATATGCAGTTAATTTTTTGTCTTTTTCTGATACAACTTTGTCCTTCTTTTCAAGTCCAACAGTAACTTTTTTAACAGCTTCTTCTATATCTTCATTAGTTATTTCTTTATGTCTTTTACTTGCTGCTAAAATAGCCGCTTCATTTAAAATATTTTCAAGCTCTGCTCCACTAAATCCTGCTGTATCTTCTGCTATCGATTTAAAATCAACTTCATCTGATACTTTTTTGTTTCTACTATGAATTTTTAAGATTTCTTCTCTGTCTGTTATATCTGGCAATCCTATTGTAATAGTTCTATCAAATCTTCCTGGTCTTAGTAATGCTTCATCAAGCATTTCTGGTCTATTAGTTGCTGCTATAACTATAACTGAGCCATCTGTTTCAAATCCATCCATTTCAACTAATAATTGATTTAATGTTTGATTATTTTCTGCATCTGCACCGCCATTACTATTTGTTCTTCTTGAACCTATTGCATCTATTTCATCAATAAACACTATACATGGTGATATTTTTTGTGCTTTTTCAAATAATTTTCTTACCCTTGATGCTCCTAAACCTGCGAACATTTCAATAAATTCTGACCCACTCATTGAAATAAATGGAACATCTGCTTCTCCAGCAATAGCTTTAGCTATTAAAGTTTTTCCTGTACCTGGTTTACCACATAGTAAAACTCCTTTAGGAACTCTTGCTCCCATTTTAGCATATTTTTTAGGTTCTTTTAAGAAATCTACTATTTCTATCATTTCAGCTTTTTCTTCTTTCAGTCCTGCAACATCTTCAAAAGTTATTTTATCAGAAGATACGCTTGGGTCATATACTTTTCCTTTATCTCCTAATCCTTGCATTTGGAATAGTACAAATATTAGTGCAATCATAATTAAAGTTGGAAGAAATGTTATAATTCCTGAACCTATTGTGACTATAATATTTTGTTCTTTAGGATTAAAACTTATTTCATTTCCTTCTTCAACTTTATTTTGTATTAACTCAATAAATGCTTGTGAATTCGGTATAATTGCTGTTTTAGTAAGTTCTTTTAATTTTTCTTTATTAGCTTTATCTTCTTTGTCTAAAACATTACCATTTTCATCTTTATAGGTTACAACCGCTGTTGAGCTTCCCATTGTCATTTCTATCTGTCCAATTTTGCCTTCATCAATATCTCTAATAAGTTGTGTATATTCTACTTTGTTTTTTTCATCTTTCATCTTATTATATAAGAAATATCCTACTACTGCAGATACTACAATAGCTAATAAAATTATAATCCATAATATTTTCTTGTTAAAGCCATTATTGTTTTTTGTATTACCTTTTTTTTCCAAGTCTTTCTTTTCTTCTAATCTTTCTTTACTGTCTTCTTGCATTACTATCTTTTTCCTCCCTCTATATTAGCTTGTGGTTCTGGATGGTCTTTATCTTCTTTTAATTTATTTTTTACTCTCTTTTTCACTTCATCTAATGTTTTATCTTTATTATTTTCTTGATTATTTTCATCTTTGTCTTCATCTTCATTTTTATCTTTATCATTATCTTTTTCTTCTTTCTTATTTTCTCTCGATTCTTGCTCTTTTTCTAATTGTTTAATATCTATTGTAGCCTTTATAAGTTGTTTCTTTTTTATTAAATCAGATCTCATAATTAGCACAACTGCTACAATGTAAATATATGAAATCAATGTGTACATTATTTGGAAGTATGGCATATAGAATCCATTTAACAAGTTTGCACAAGTATAAACTAAATTTAATATTATTGGTAAAGTTAATGCTGATATAGAAATTATTAAACATTGTGAATACTTCAATGCTATTCTTGCCATTTTGCTGATTATTATAACTAATAATGATAAAGCTAACGCATCAATCACTGTACTTACCACATATATAATGTAAGTTGCTATAAACACTGATAAAAATATACCAGCAAAAATCTGAGTTTTATTATTTTCATACAATTCAATTACACTATCTTTTGTAATTTCTCCAACTCCTAATGAATTAGTAATTTCATCGTATTTATAAGTAGTTTGTGAATTATCAGTAGTCATCACAAGCTTATCTTTAGTAGCTATAAATACAACTCCATCATAATCAGTAATTTGTTCTTGATATTTTTCAATATCAGTTACATCATCATCAATTATTATTTTATATTTAAAAACCTCTTCGTTTTCTAGTATTACTGGCTCTTCATTTTCGACATTTAGTCCTTCTTGATTTATAGTAAACTTTGGAATATTTTCTTTTATATAACTGCAAGCCTCTTCTATATATTCACTTGTTTTGTATGTCATTACTGCTGATACTATCAAAGTAAATATAATAATCAATTCTAATAAATACAAAATTGCTCTTTTAAGCTTTTCTGAGATTAAAAGATTGTATTTATCTAGATCTTTAATACACATAATTATTTTTTTGAAAAAAGGTATCTTCTTCTCCATTTTCTGGTTTATGTTAGTTTAGATTTCTAACATTTCCTCCCTTCTTTTTTAGCTGGGTTTTCCATTTTATCTTCACCAATATCAGATGTTAAATGTCCTTTTATAACACTGCTTTAGCCGTAGCCATTAAATTTATGCATTCTTCATAAATTATCAAATATATAATTTCCTATATGGGCATAGCTGTAGACCGTTGGTCCACAGCTATATATATTCTTTTATTGTTTTAAATTCTTCTTTCTTATGTGTTATTTAATTAGTTGTATTTCCACCTGTTGTTGTATTTTCATTAGTTGTATTTTCTGGTGGTTTAGTACTTCCACCTGTTGTTGAATTTCCACCTGTTGTAGTGTTACCTCCTGTTGTAGGTTTTTCTGTTGTAGTGTTTCCTCCTGTCTGTGTTCCACCATCAAATTGATTTACTGTTATTGTGATTTGACTTCCCTTAGGAGCTGTACCTGTTGCACTTTGCTTTAATACTACACCTTTTGCTTTATTTCTATCATTGTCTTTAGAAACTTTTACTGTAAATCCAGCATCTTTTAGAGCTTTAGTTGCTTCTGCTTCTGTCTTTCCTACTACACTTGGTACTGGTACTCTTTCTGCTTCTTTATGAACATTACAAGTTTCAGTTGGTGCTTCTTCTGCTTGTTGTTTTGGAGACCAATTTCCATTTTTCTCTGTATCAATTACTATTCCAAAAACTTTATCTTCTGTATCTGGACAGAATTCTGTTGCAATTTTTCCAGTCTCTTTACAAATTTTTACTGATTGATGTCCTTGACAATCTGCTGGTACATTATCCTTTGCAAATATCTCTGAATAAGTATCTGTACAACTATCTGTTGCTTTTTTACCTGTTGCTTTACAAATTGTAAGAGTTACTATATCTGCTGGTTTTTCAAATTTCTTTACCTCTAATCCTTCATGAACTTTTTTCATTACAGGGAACCAGATTTTTGCTGCGGGGTTTGATCCTCCCCAGAAGCTCATTCTAGTTCTTTTACCATCTATATTGTATCCATCATCTGCTCCATACCAACAAGCTGCTGCGTAGTAAGGTGTGAATCCACAGAACCATCTATCAGCTGCTGCATCTGATGTTCCAGTTTTTCCTGCAACATCCATTGCACCTAAAACTCCTCTAAAGCTTGAAGCTGTTCCACCTGAAATAGGTCCTTGCAAAATTGTACTTTCTATATATGCATTCTGTTCTGACATTACTCTTGTTTTTTCTTGTTTTGCTTCTATAACAGTATTACCGTCTTTATCTACAACTTTTGTATAGAAGGTTGGTGTAATATAAACACCTTTATTGGCAATCATAGCAAATCCTGCTGCCATTTGAACAGGTGTTACGCTTGGTGCTCCTAATGCCATACTTAAACCAAATTCGTTACTATCTACTTGCATTCCTATTTTAGATAAGAATTCTTCTGATTTTGATAAACCTAATATTGATAAAAGTTTTACTTCTGTAACATTGTATGAATGCATTATCGCATTTCTTATAGAAGTTATTCCTCCATAGCCACTACTAGAATCGTTATGAGGTCTATAAGTTCCAAAATTCGTTAAAGCGTCATAAAATAATGTTGCTGCATTTATTGTTTTATTTTCTAAACCTGGTGCTATTGTAGCCAATGGCTTAAATGATGAACCCGGTTGACGTTCTGACAATCCTCTATTTAATCCAAGTGTATCTTGATTTTCTCCAAGTGCTCCAACCTCACCTACTACAAATCCTGTTGATGGTTCAATTATAACCATTGCAGATTGTCCCGGTTCATGTTTGCCTCCTTTTTCACTAGTACCTTGCATTATGTATTTTGATAAAACAAATTCTGCTTCCATTTTGTCTTGTATGCTTTGGTCAACTGTTGTATAAATGCTATATCCACTATTTATTGCTAGTTCTCTTGCTTCATTATAGCTTATATCCATTTGATTTGAAAGTTCTTTTGCTATCTGATCTATTGCTGCTGCTGTATGGAAAGATAAATTTCCTTTTCCATTTGAAACACTACCTTTTTCAAATGTTATTCTATTTTTTGCTTCTTCTACTGCTTGATTATATTCTTCCTCAGTTATTTTCCCTAATTCTTTCATTTTAGCTATAACATTAAGTGTTCTTGTTTTAATCTTTTCTGTATTATCTGCTTCTCCAAATGGGTTATATGAATTGGGTGAATTATTTATTCCTGCTATAAAAGCTGTTTGAACCAAACTTAAATCTTTAGCTGATTTGTTAAAATAATAATTAGCCGCTGCTTCAACACCTCTTACTTCAAGGCCATTTGAGCTTCCTAAATATATTCTATTTAAGTATCTTTCAAGTATTTCATCTTTATTTAGCATTTTCTCAACTTGTACGGCTCTAGACCATTCTCTTATTTTTCTTATGATACCCTCAATACCATTTTGCTCATCATCTTTCATTGTAATTTTAATGAGCTGTTGGGTAATTGTACTACCACCAAAAGTTGAGCCTCCACCTCTTCTCAAAACCTTGTTTCCAACATAATTTACAATAGCGTGTAAAGTTCTCTTTACATCAATTCCATGATGCTCATAAAATCTTTCATCTTCTATTGATATAAAGGCATCTGGTAATTTGCCCATATCAGCAATTGTAAGTTTCTTGTTTATTTCATCTCCAGTAAGTGTATTTATTACCTCACCTTTTCCATCATATATCGTAGCACCCATTGAGTCAACTAAAAGCTGTTCTTCTGTTAAAGCCCATTTATCAGTTCTAAAAATAGCTACAACTCCAGCTATTCCTACAATTATCAAAATTAGCATTACTATAAAGAAAATCTTAAAAAATAATCTTAATTTAGGATGTTTCTTTTTTTTCTTAGCTTTCTTCTTTTTGCCTGAACCATCTATAATTACTGCATTTT
>CANRBH010000054.1 GCA_947628825.1 uncultured Clostridia bacterium
CACATATAGCTGTTGTGACAAAATCAAAGATTTTGACAACATCTTAGCGACGCAACCTAAAGGTTGCTGCTCCAGCTGGCGCATATAGCTGTTGTAACGAAATCAAAGATTTCGACAACATCTTAATTCGTGCGCTTCGCCTGGTAGCGGCCAAGGCTATTTCAAAAATAACTATATTTTATTATTTCTTATTATCATTTACATATTTTTCAGCTAATATTAGAAGTTCTTCTGCTGTTTCAATTTGTTTTTTGGTTTCTTCTGGTTTTACAACAAACTCATCATCATAATCTGAATCTTCTCTTATAGTAGTAGCCTCTGCAATTTTATGTCCAATTTTTTTAGGAAAAATATTTGTGTTTACATAGTTTTTATTAAAATATGCTATCACATCTTTATGCCTTTTAAAATCAATTGGCTCTAAAGAAAGAATTGCTTTTATACTATGAAAAATTGAATAGTACGCTCTATTATTAGCAGATTTATAAAATTTTGCTTTATATAATAATTTGCTTGCTTCTAAATCTTCTTTAGATTGTTCTATTCTATGTTTTGATAGCTCTATTGACCTTTTAAGACTCATTTAATATCACTCCTTCTTTTTGAACATTCATATAAAATGGTAATGCATCCATCCAATAATTAAATTTATCTATATTTTTTAATAATGGCGAAATAATAACTTCAAAATTATTGTTGCATTCTACATCGTATTTCAAATGAGCAATTTTATTTCTATACTTTACTATTTCATCATCTGTCAAATCAGTTAATATCATTATATCTATGTCTGAATTATTTTTATAATCTCCTCTTGCATATGAACCATACAATATAATTTTTTTTACTCTTTTATTTAAAATCTTATTTACTCCTATTAAAAATTCATTTATAATTTCATTTATATTTTCTGGTAAATTATTCATTATTCTTACACTTCCTTCTAATACTCAATACATCATTTATTATAACATAAATTTTTTATTTTGTAAAAAGCTAGAAATATATGTTGTTTAAAGTCTTTACTTTCCTAATCTCATCAATCTTCTCATTATTTTATCTTTTGGTGTAAAGTAGCTTGTTTTTATAACTAATTTTTGCATTGGATTTAGATAATAATTCAATAGATAAAAATCTCTTATTCTAAACTTAATTCCTTGTTTTTGCAAAGTATCACATGTAAACATCTTGCAAGTAATACATCTTGCTGTGCATTTTTTATTTTTCAAATATTCACATTTTATAAGTTTTCGTGAAAATAAATTTTTGTAATGTCTACAACATCCACAAATTACATTTGTTTTTCTTTTTTCTATGCATTTATTATCCTTAAAATCACATAAGTTTCTAGTTTGAAATTCATAATCTAGTTTTGTACAAGCATTTTCATATATGTAATCATATCTTTGTTTCTTGCCTCTATACATTTCTAACTTAGTAGAATCTATCAAATCTGGCAATTTTATGTTTTTAATATTAAGATTTTCTCTATAATTGAATATAATTATTGAGATAACTTCTCCAGCATCTTCTCCCAAAATTCCAATCATAGTTTTACATCTTCTACATATTTTGCCAAGTTTTCTAATTCTTCTAATATATTTTTTTACATCATTTTCGGTTTTAATGTTGTTTAAGTTTATTCCAATTATTATATGCTTAACCTTATACTCTCTTAAATACTTTTCTAACCTTCCACCATTGCTATCAAAATAATAAGTATTGTATTCTCTTATTTGGTTTGAAATGACTTCATTATCTTTTTCATCAAGCATTAAACCAATAATTGTGAAATTAGTTCCAGTTAGTTTATCTGTTCTAACATTATAACTGATTTTTGTGTCATTGCTTTCTTCTTTTAGATTTATACTGCATATTCTAATCATACCACTCTACAACCTTTATTTTGTTTATTTTAATACTATATAAATCCTTTTCACTTAATATATTTATAGTTGACTCTTTTTTATTTTTGTTTTCTCCAAGTTTTACTAGAACACTTGTTGTTTCATCCATTCCATTTGGTAAAGTCTGATTGTAGTTATCATAATAAACAATATTACTAAAATACAAAACGTGGTCATCTTTATTTAATTGCATTTTATAGACAACTTTTTCTTTTAAGTCTTCTACTTTTATGTCTTTAGGATTTATTTCAGCTAATGTATATTCGTTTTCTTTATCATTAGTATAATATATTGCAAAATTAGCTATTGCAGTTATCTTTTTATATGCTTCATTTAGCAATCTTACTATATTTTCTATGGTATTTCTAAAATCTTCTACAGTAGTTTTATCATTTACTCTTAAGATTGAGTAGATATTTCTCTTATTTTCTCTATGTTTTTTATTATTTAAATTTTTAATTTTTGTAAAGTCTTCTTCAATATCACCGAATATTTCAGTTCTTTTATTTCCTTCGTATTTGCTTTTTAATTTTGTTAAATCTTCTTCTAATGCTTTATCCTCATTTTTTCCAGTCATTACAGCATTTATTGAATTAAGAACATATCTACATGCAAAAATACTATTACATTCATCTATTGATAATTTTTGTTTTTGGAGTCTGTCAGCTTTTGCTGAAAATTCCGGCATATCTTCATCAATGTTAAAGCTTACTTCAAGCTTCTTTTCTACTATGTTTTCTTCTCCTTCTTTCAAAGCAGGATTTTCATCTTTTTTTGCAAATTTCCAAAATTCAAATATGCTTTTTTTATGTCTTTCAATTTCTTCTAAATATTCATCTGCATTTTTTACTCTTTTTTCTAAGTTTTTCTTTTTGTTGTTCATTGCATTTAAGTCTGATTTAACTTTTTTATCTTCTTCTTCTTGCTTTTTATTACTCTTACATATTTTTACTAAATCCGATAAGTTATATATTTCAATGTTTATATTTTCTTCAGCAGATTCTTCTTTTTTCTTATCTGTTAATCTTATGTCTAGATTTTTTAGAGTTTTATTATCAGATGTCTTAGTATTAAATCTAGTTCCTTTTTCACCTTTTTTGAAATAAAATCTTAATTTTTTAAAAAAGCTATTTTTACAATTTAAAAACATTACAATTTGTTTCTCTTGTAGTCTATATTTTTCAGTAAGTTCATCTATTTCTTTTTTTATGTCTTCTAAACAATTTTTATTTTCTTTAATATCTTTTTCTAATTCTTTTGTCTTGTTTTTTTGAACTATTGCTTGTTTTTCAATAAATTCTGTTAAATTTTCAATCTGCAATATCTTGCTATCATATTCTAATCTAAGTCTTCCTAAATCATCAATACATGGATTAAATTTATAGTTTGTTTCTGTACTTAATATAAATAAGGCTTTAAAAAGTGTATACTCTGAATCTGCTGTTTCTTTCGAATCTATTTCTATTCTATATTTACTTTCAAATCCTTCTTTTAATCTTGTTGTTCCAGTTATGAACATCTTATCTTCTACTTCATATATCTTAGGCCATTCTTTCGTAAATAGCCATATATAATTTTCTAGGTCAGTTATCTCATTTGCCTTCATTAAATTGCAACTATAGTCTTCTTTACATATTGGAACATATATTTTTTCTTTTGATTTTTCTAATTTCTTTTTTATTAAATAAAATAGAACTGAAGTTTCTCCTTCTCTAGCAGGAAATAGCATAAAGTATTTATTAGCAGAATTAGAATAATAAATTTGCCATAAATAATTTTTTTCATATCTAATAAAATAAGGCATATTTTCTACTAAATCCTTTTGACTTTTTTCTATTTCTTCTATTTCCTTTATTTTAGCTTGATTAGCCAAATTTAAAAAATCTTCTTCGTTCTCTTTAATATATCTATCAAGAGGTTTTGCCGTTAAAAACCTTTCCTTAATTTCGGTTGTTCTGTCAGTATTGCTTACTAGAATTTCAATATCTTTAATTGGAATCATTTTATATACTTTATAAAGCAAATCATTATCATAGGATTTAGTAATATTGTATTCAGGCTTGTCAAATACCAAGCTTTTATTACTTTTATTTAAATTCAAACCAATATATTCTAATATTTCGTTTGACAATTTAGTACCTCCCTAATTAGATTTTCAACTCCCATTATTTTTGATATTCCATTATTTCTAACTTCAATTTTCTTGCTATTTAATTCCTTTTTGCTAATTGTAACTATGTATGGAATTTTTTGTTCTATTGCCTTATATTCTTTATTTTGTATATTTGTATCTGTTTTATCTTCTTCTACTCTTATTCCACTTTCTAATAGCTTGTCTTTTATTTCTTTTGAGTAATCATCATATTCTTCACCTTCTGTGATAATGACAACTTGAACTGGTGCAAGCCACAATGGAAAATTTCCTTGATATTTCTCTATTAGTATTCCTAGTAAATTCTCATAGCTTCCAACTGATGTACTATGTATATAAACTGGAAACTTCTCTTCATTATCCTTATCAACATATGTTAGATCAAATCTATGTACTATTTCAAAATCAATTTGCATACTTGAGAAGTCTTTTCCTTCATACATAATTTGAATTGATGGTCCTTGCATTTTTGCTTTTTTATTTTCTTCAAATTCTATATTTAGACTTTCTAAAGCAGATTTCATAGCTTTTACGCTATTATCCCATTCTTGTATAGTTCCTATATAATTTTCTTTTTTATTATCATCCCAGTTTGATACAATATATTTTACTTCTAGCCCTAGTTTAGATATAAAGTTTTGTTGAATCTTAAGTGCTTCAATAATTTCTTCCTCTAACTTTTCTGGCATAACAAAAATGCTTGCATCTGAAAGTGTTATTTGTCTAGTTCTACTTATTCCTCTGATGTCTCTTTCATTTCTATATACTGTTGATGTTTCGCAATATTTTATTGGTAAGTTTTTATAACTTCTTTGCTTTGTTTTGTACACACTACAGTGAAAAGGTGCTACATATGGTCTTAAAACTATTGAATTTTCTTCTCTTTTATCTTCTTCCTCATCATTTGATTCAATAATAAACATATCATGTTTTTCTTGCTCTAATCTATCTTCAATTTTGTATATTTCTGCCCTTGATACATTTGGAGTTCTTACTACTTCATAACCATACTTTGCTTCTTCAGATTCCACATAGTTTCTTATTAGGTTTATAAGTTTAGCTCCTTTTGGAAGTATTATTGGAAAACCTTTTCCTATATAATCGACATACGTGTATAATTCTAATTCTTTTCCTAATTTGTTTATCTCAGTTACGTGCATTTGATTTACTCCTTATTCTTATGTTTGCTTGATTATATCATTGATTTATGCAAAAAACAAGGCATAATATTTAAATAATGCTAGAGATTATACATCCCTAGCATTTTATTTTTAAATTTTGCGTTCTTCTATTTCTTTCTTTAATTTGCTAATAAATTCCTTTGAGTCTACTGCTCCTAAATCTCCTTCTTTTCTATCTCTTACAGATACTTTATTTTCTTCTACTTCTTTGTCTCCTACAATTAGCATATAAGGAACCTTTGATAGTTGTGCCTCACGTATTTTATAACCTGTTTTTTCACTTCTTTCATCAACTTCTACTCTTATTCCTTCTTTTCTCATCTCTTCTGCTAAGCTATTAGCATATTCATGATGTTTATCTGTAATTGGAAGAATCTTAACTTGAACTGGTGCAAGCCAAGTTGGTAATGCTCCTTTTGTTTCTTCTAGTAAGAATGAAATGAATCTATCTGATGAACCTAATATTGCTCTGTGAATTACAACTGGTCTATGTTCTTTTCCATCTTCTCCAATATAAGATAAATCAAATCTTTCTGGAAGTGCAAAATCTAATTGACAAGTTGGAATTGTTACATCATGGTTTAATGCTGTTTTTATTTGAATATCAATCTTTGGTCCATAGAATGC
>CANRBH010000055.1 GCA_947628825.1 uncultured Clostridia bacterium
CTATGTGGTTAGCGATGTATACTCCCACTACGGACTTTCACCGATTAACTAAACGACATGCCCGTCGCACTACAAAAACAGCTAATGGAAAACCATTAGCTGTTTTGTTCTTTTATTAAAAGTTTGAAATTATTTTTTACCATGCACCAAAGCATCTATCATAGTAAGAATTGAGTCCTTTAGAAAGAGCTATCAAAGCATTTTCATCGATTTCATTAGGAAGTATTTCTATATGAGTAATACTCATTTTAGCATTGTCATCATATTCACTAGAAGGTGCTTCTTTTATTTCATCAAGTGTTTCATCTGCTTCAAGTGTAATCACATCTACAAGATTCACATGCCTAATATAAGTTTTAGGTTTAGAAATAATTTTCCTTGCACAGTTAAAAGCAAATACGGCATTTTTATGATTTCTATTACATGAAGTAATAATAGCACATACTAAACATGCTGCAACATCGAAATCATTAAACTTCCGTCTACGAACAATTCTAGATAGCATATATATATAATAGTCAAATTTTTCAATCCACTCTTCACTATTATAGAGTAAATCTTTATTACCTGTTTCTTCTGCACAGTCAATTACAATATTTACATAGTCAGCGTATTTTTTCAGCAAATCGTATGTAGTGGTGTTTTTGAGTCTTTTCATCTCAATTTTTTCTTCAATAAAAGATATAAGAAAATATTGACCAAAAATAATACATATAGCAATTGCTATATTTTGTGCCAAAATCGGATGTTGCTTATCTATCAAACTTATACCAATTCCAAAACCAAGAATCAATATACACATAGATATAATCATGTCATATGGACTACCAAAAAAGTGCTTTAATATTTTTTTTGCCACCTTTGTTTCTTCATCATAAATTTTGTAAATGCACCGTTCGACTTTTTTTGAACATACTGTTTTAGTATTAGAATTTTTGTACATAGTATTTATCTCTCCTTTAACAATTGTTTAATAGGATTCAATGATTTTTACAAAAATCAATATACATTTTATTTTAACATAAAGTTAGAAAAAGTGCAACTAAGCTATCTCTTCACTATCTATTTTTTTATTTCTTGTTGTTTTTTTCTTCTTTTTCTCTACCTTATTTTCATCAATTATTATTTCAGGTTTTGAATTTCCTAAAACTGTTTCCTTAGTTATTGTACATTTTGCAATTTTAGGATTTGAAGGAATTTCATACATCACATCTCTCATAGTTTCTTCCATGATTGAACGTAATCCTCTTGCTCCTGTCTTTCTTTCTATTGCTTTATCAACTATTGCATCTAGGCTGTCATCATTAAACTCAAGTTCAACTCCATCAATATCAAATAGCTTCTTATATTGTTTTACTAATGCGTTTTTAGGTTTTGTCATAATATCAACTAGAGCATTTTTGTCTAACTCTCTTAATGTTGCTATTATTGGAAGTCTTCCTACAAACTCTGGAATTAGTCCAAACTTTAATAAATCTTGTGGTAATAATTCTTCATATATTCTATATTTATCAATTTCCTTACTACTTTTTACATTAGCTCCAAAACCTATTGCTTTTTTGCCTATTCTATCTCCTATTATCTTGTCTAAACCTTCAAAAGCTCCTCCACATATAAATAGTATATTAGATGTATTTATTTGTAAAAATTCTTGATGTGGATGCTTTCTGCCTCCTTGTGGTGGAACTGATGCAACTGTTCCCTCAATGATTTTTAGTAATGCTTGTTGCACACCTTCTCCACTTACATCTCTAGTAATTGAAGGATTTTCGGATTTTCTAGAGATTTTATCAATTTCATCAATATAGACAATTCCCTTTTCTGCTTTTTCTATATTATAATCTGCAGCTTGAATTAGTTTTAGTAATATGTTTTCAACATCTTCTCCAACATATCCCGCTTCTGTTAAAGTTGTCGCATCAGCTATTGCAAATGGTACTTTTAGGATCTTAGCCAGAGTTTGTGCTAAATATGTTTTTCCACAACCCGTTGGTCCTAAAAGCATAACATTACTTTTCTGTATCTCTACATCATTATTATCATCTTCGCTTCCAATTCTTTTATAATGATTATATACAGCAACTGATAAAGTTTTCTTAGCTTCATCTTGACCTATTACATATTCATCCAAAACTTTCTTTATTTCTTCAGGAGTCGGAAGTTTAACATCTTCTGCTAATGTATATGTTTCATCTTCTTCCTCATACTGGTCTGTTTCTAATATGTTTTCACAAACCTTTATACATTCATCACAAATAAATACCCCAGCAGGTCCTGCAATAAGCTTTCTAACCAAATCTTGTGGTTTTCCACAAAATGAGCATTTTATCATTCTTTTTTCATTTTTACTTGCCATAAAATAAATTCTCCCTAATTATCGTTTGTTTATTTTCTTTTATCCATGATTCCATCTATTAATCCATATTCTAGTGCTTCTTGAGCTGTTAAATAGTGATCTCTTTCTGTATCTTGTTCAACTTGCTCTATAGGTTTTCCAGTTGTTTCACTAATTATTCTATTTATTCTTTCTCTTGTCTTTAACATTTGGTCTGCATGAATTTTTATTTCAGTTGTTTGTCCTGATATTCCTCCACCTTGACCACTTATTAAAGGTTGGTGTATCAATATTTCTGCATTAGGGGTAGCAAATCTTCTTCCTTTTGTTCCAGAAGTTAATAATAATGCTCCCATACTTGCAGCCATTCCTATACAAATTGTTGTTACTGGGCATTTAATATAATTCATTGTATCAATTATACCAAGTCCATCTGTTACTGAACCTCCTGGTGAATTTATATATAAAGATATTTCTTTATCTGGGTCTTCTGACTCTAAAAATAATAATTGTGCTATAACTAAACTTGCAGATGTTGGATTTACATCTTCACTTAAAAATATTATTCTATCCTTTAAAAGTCTTGAGAAAATATCAAAAGATCTTTCCCCTTTTGATGTTTGTTCTATAACATAAGGTACTAAACTATCATTTAATTCTTTCATTATCATTCTTCCTTTCTTTTTATTATATTGTTTATTTGGCTTTAATTTGCAAGTCTATTTAAACAATACAAAATGTTAATACTTAATAATTATATATTCTTTTTGAGAATATATCAACTATTTTTCCAAAAATTTTAATATAAAAAACAGAGCTAAGAAATTCATGTCAAGTCTACTGTCTTTGACAATGACTTTTCTAGAATACAAAAAAGTTAGGAAATCTTTCGTCAAGATTATTCCCAACTTTTTTATAACTTAAACTTTTATAATTTATCTTAGCAAGTTCAAAGCAACTTGTTAACTTTAGATGAGAAACTTATTTTGTCATTTTTGCATTGTCAAGTATGAACTTAACAGCTTGTTCTGTTTTTGAAGATTCTTCTAAGTAAGCTTTTAATTGTTCATTCTTTTCTACTTCCTCTAGCTTTTTATTATATTGTTTTGCCATTTCTTCCATTTTTTCTTTAACGTGTTTTTCATCTGCTTTTATCTTTTCATCTTCTACTAGTTGGCCTAAAACTAAGCTTGCTTTTACATTCTTTTCTGCATCTTTTCTAAATTCTTTTCTCATTTCAGATTCAGTCTTGCCTACCATTTTTAGATATTGGTCTAATTTCATTCCTTGATATTGCAATCTTTGACTAATGTTATCAACCATATTATCTACTTCTAAATCAATCATTCCTTCTGGAATGTCTATTTTTGTGTTTTTGCAAACAGTATCTACTGCATTATCTTCCATTTCATGTTTTGCTCTATGTTCATTTTCTTCTGTCATTTTGTCTTTTATGCTCTTTTTCAATTCTGCTAAAGTATCGAATTCACTTACATCTTTAGCAAATTCATCATCTAATTTTGGAAGTTCTTTTTCTTTTATTTCGTGTAATTTAATATGGAATCTAGCATCTTTTCCAGCTAATTCTTTTGAATAGTAATCTTTAGGGAATGTAACATTTATATCTCTTTCTTCATCTATTTTCATTCCTACTAATTGGTCTTCAAATCCAGGGATAAATGTGTTACTTCCTATTGTTAATTGTTGTCCTTCAGCTTTTCCACCTTCAAAAGGCTTGTCATCAACAAATCCTTCGAAGTCTATTGTTACTATATCATCTTTCTTTGCTGGTCTATCTTCAACTGATACCATTCTTGCATTATGCTCAGCCATGTGATTTAATTCATGTTCAATATCTTTATCTGTTACTTTGTATTCAACTTTCTTTACATCAATTCCTTTATATTTTCCAAGTTTAACTTCTGGCTTTGTTGAAACAACTGCTGTAAAGATTAAGTCTTTTCCTTTTTCCATTTGAACTATTTCAATTCTAGGCTTACTTACTACATCTATTTTATTATTTTTGATTTCTTCATCATATACACTTGGTACTAAATCATTAAAAGCATCTTCATAAAAGATGTTTGCTCCATAATATCTTTCTACCATTTTATATGGTGCTTTTCCTTTTCTGAATCCTGGTATATTGAAGTATTTTGCACTTTGTTTAAATACATTCATTATTGATTCTTCAAATTTTGCAGCTTCAACTGTGAATGTTAATTTTACTTCATTCTTATTTTCTGTTTTTTCTTGTTTTAAGCTCATTTTAATTTCCTTACCTTTCTACTATCTCATTTTAATAAGAAATTTTATTAAATTTCTTATCTCAAACGCTTTTCTATTATATCACATTTTTTCAATAAATCAAGCTTTTTTATTTTTTACCATAAAACTTTTCTAAGATTGAGATTGCTCTTTCTAAATTCTGTGATGTGTGAATAACTGGAACAATTTGTATCTCATCTTTTTTACATAATAAATAATTCTATGTTTTTTATAAAGAAGTTGCCTAAACTTTACATTATTTAAAACAAACATTACTTTCCCTAATTCATTGTTTGATAGCAAACTATCTGAAAAATCAACTAATGAAGTAATATATTTTTTTTATATTATGAAGTTCTGCTTTTGATATTTTAGTAAAATTTTGTAATTGTTCAATTGCCAGTGGTGTCCATTTTATTACCATTTTGCTATCTCCTTTAATAATTGTTCTGTTGTTATACTTGTTCCATCCTCTGCTTGTCTATATCCTTTCATAATACTGCCAATTAGAAGTAATGCTTCTGCAATTTCTTCATCTGAAACATTATCAGGTAAATTTTGAATAACTTGCAATGCTAATTCTTTCATTTTACAAATTTCTCCCAACTTTATATAAATAATAATTTTTTATTATTATACTATAAATATAGCATTTTATCAATAAAACCTTAAAGTATTTATATTAACTACTCTAAGGTTTTATTTTTTTGGTGACCCCTACGGGAATCGAACCCATGATTCAGCCTTGAGAGGGCTGCGTCTTAACCGCTTGACCAAGGGGCCATAACATTAGTTATTATACAATAAAAATGCTCCTTAGTCAACCACATCTATACAGTTTTTTAGAATTTCTTTTAATCTCTCATTTTGTTTTGTTAAATATAAATAACCAATTAAAGCCTCAAAAGCAGTTGAGTACATATAATCTTCTGCTGATGAATGTTTTGGCAAATGGTGATTTTCTGTATTTCTACCCCTTCTTACAATTTCTTTTTCTTCATCTGTAAGTTTTAATTGGCTTAGTATTTTTGCTTGCGCAGATGCTTTAACATACTTAATTGAAAGTACATGCATTTTATGTGGGTTTAAATTTGTTTTATTACTTAAATATGTTCTTAT
>CANRBH010000056.1 GCA_947628825.1 uncultured Clostridia bacterium
TCTTCTATATTTTTTAGCTTTTTACCTATTTTTATACTTTAATTAAATTTTATTGTTCAACAGTCTGGTGTGTGTGTGTGTGTGTACAGCCTCAAGGCTTACAAGCTTTATCATTTCGTTTTTCTCCTATTTTTTTCTTTTCTTACATAATAATTATAATATTTAATTTTTTATTTATCAATAGAATCATCCGAATATTTCTTTATTAACTATTAAAATAGTAATTTACATTTTATTTACAATTTCAGATTTTGATTTATATATACTGTTTTCTGGAACTACACCTCTTACTGAAGATAATGGATAAATATTAGTGTTTCTTCCAACTATAGTTCCTGGATTTAGTACAGAACCACATCCGACTTCAACATTATCACCTAACATTGCTCCTATTTTCTTTATTCCTGTTTCAATTTGTTTTTCTTTTCCTTTTATAACTACTAGCTTCTTGTCTGATTTTACATTAGAAGTAATTGAACCTGCTCCCATGTGTGATTTATATCCTAGTATAGAGTCTCCCACATAATTATAGTGTGGAACTTGAACATTATTGAATAATATTACATTTTTAAGTTCTGTTGAATTTCCAACAACTGCGTTTTCACCAACTATCGCTTTTCCTCTTATAAAGGCACAATGTCTTACTTCTGCATTTTTGCAAATTATTGCAGGTCCTTTTATATAAGCACTTTCATAAACTGTAGCCGTTTTATGAATCCATACATTTTCTCCTACTTTGTTATATTCTTCTTTTGGGAGTTTTTCTCCTAATTCTAGTATAAATTCTTCTATATGAGCTAACACTTCCCATGGATATGTATATTTTAATAATAATTCTTTTGCTATTGTTTGATCTAAGTCGTATAAATTAGAAATTTTACATTCTTCCATAACTTTACTCTCTTTCTATAAATTAAAATTAAATATTTAATCTATATATTTTTTGTATTAATTTATCGTATAAAAATTATAATTTCCAATAATCATTATATAGCTTTATAGCTGTTTCTGGACTGTCTACACCTTCTTTATTCTTTATTGGTGCAAAATCTTCTTCTCTTCTTCCTCTTAAAATAGAGATATTGTCAAAATAATTAAATCCATCAAATATAAATGCTTCATATTTATAGCTATTAGGCTCTGTTGCTTCTACTAAATTTCCATTTTCATCTATATAGCTTGCTTTTTTATAAGCACTATGATATGGAAGATTTTGACCTGCTATTTTTTCTATAGCTTTTAAACTATATAAATTACACATTATATGAGATTCTCCAAATAAAAGTTCTCCATCTTCATCTGTTTCTTCTGCCATTGACTCTGGAAGCTCTGTATATTCTATGACAGCTGGTCTACTATCTTTTTTGCAAAATACTCCTACTCTCTCATGTGGATTAGCCTTTACTACTGATTTTGAACCAATCTCATTTCCTTCATCTATTGTTAATCCTAAAAGTATTGGGTCACACATATTAAGAAGTGCATTGTCAACTGCTCCAATGAATATCCACTCTATACCTCTCTTTTTCATGTCATCTAAAATGCCTTCTTTTTTCATTGATTTATATATACTTCCATTACCATCTGAGGCAAGTTTAATATTATAATTCTCATCTATTAATAATTTACCTTCTTCACTTAATAAAGGTAAATTACCTTGATTAAAGAAGTATACATTTTCTTTTGGATACCCAAAAAAATTATGTTCTTCAAAAAATTCTACTGTCTTTTTATTGTTTTCTGTACTTGTCATTATATACCAAGGAAGCACTATTTCATGCTTTTCATTTTCCTTTTCTAAATTTTCTGCTATTATTTGAAATAAATATTTTTCCTTTGGCTTTACATTCAATAAAAACGAGCCTTTTGGTCCTTTATGTCCTAGTCTTGTTCCTTGTCCTCCTGCCATTGTTACTACTGCATATTTTCCTTCTTTAATAACATTAGATCCTAATTCTTCTAAATGATTATATTTGCTTTCTTCCATTTTGTATTTGTCTACAAATGGTACATGCTCTATAATAACTCCTTTTATTGCCTTGTCAATTTCTATATTGCTTGTTTCATATAGTTTATTTACTTGCTCAAAATCAATTTCTTCAACTTGTTTGATTAAGTTTTCCTTTTTACTTTCATCTAATTTGTCTATAAATCTTAATAAACTACCTTGGTTATTTTCTTCTAAAATCTTTCTATAATCTTTCATGAAAACAATCCCTTTCTTTGCTTCGCTCAGAATCGGCACTTCAAACATTTGCTTTGCAAATTTTCGAAGCTGCCATGCTGAGGAATGATTTTATTATATTTTATAGTAACTCAGTGCATTTTATCACATTTATTTATTTTATGCAATAATTTAGCAAAAGACTACTTTAATGTAGTCTTTTTAGTAAATTTTTTATCTTATCAAATATCTTTTCAATAAAGTTCTTTTCTTTTACAACAGTTAAAGATGTATCATTGTTTTTATATTTATTCTCAATTTCTATATTTCTTTTCTCTAATATATTTGATATGTCTACTTTTTGTTCATATCTTTCTTGATTTTCTTTTAGTATTCTTCTATAATTTTCTTTTTCTTGGTCATTAAGTAGATAATTTAAATAAATATATGCTAAATAGCTTTTAGTGTCTTCACTTAAATTATTTGTATTTATATCATCTATATTTATTTTTTCAGTTACTGATTTCTTCTTATTATTTATAAGCTTCATAAAATCATTCGGTATTTTACTTTTATAATCTAATGGCATTATATCTATAATTTGAAAAAGCTCTGTTGCTGTTCTTTCATTTATATCACTCATCTTGGCTACCTCGTTTTATCTTTCTTCTCTTTCGTTTTCAATTTGGCCCACTCTTTCTATACTAGGCAATTCTTTTGGTAACTCTCCTTCTCTTGCTGTTAAAAGAGCACTACTTAATTTAGCATCTATAGTTGATGCCTTATCAATATTTGGCTCTTGTATGATTCTACTTGCTTTATCTAATTCATTTTCCATTGTTTGCATCCATTCATCACCTAGGAAATTTCTTAAAATTCCTAATTCTCTTGTACATCCATTTAAAGCTAATGCATAGTAATTTGCAAAATCTTCATCAAATATAATATTTGCTTTCATTTTTCCATTATTTACATCAAAATAATATTCTCTACTGTGAGAAGATGGAAATACCATCACCCTTGAATTAGTACCATCTGGATTTACAAAAGCTAATGATGGGTATTGAAAAACTGAGCTCAATATATCTGCTAAAGGACCTTTTTCTGCTTCTGTTCTTTCTCCATTTTCCCTATTAGTTAAATAATCCATGTATTCTCTAAATTCTGCCTTCTTCTCATCAGATATACAATGTGCTTTTGCTCTTTGTATTACTCCTGTATATTCTTCTTCTCGCAACTCAAATCCATTTATTCCATGAACTACCATGTGTCCGAATTCGTGTGCATCTACTAAACTATTACTTTTTTGTGACAAAGTATATGCACCAAAGTTAATCAAATATGATGAATCATATTTCTGTGTTTCAAATATTGCAAAATTAGGAACTAATTTTTCTAAATTTTGAATATTTTTTGCAATATTTTGAAATCTAACATCGCTACAATTTTCGTGAAGATGCAAAAGGTCTATAAGTTTAGCTATAGCTCCTTGATTTACTTCTAATGGGTCTTTTTCATCTGTTCTTTCATATTTTCTTTTTATATATTCGTCTATTTCTTTTCCTTGCATTTACTAACTCCTCATTGGTTTTGTTTTTTACATTATAATATAATAAATTGTACTTGTAAACAATTATTTTTATTTAATTTTGTCATAACTTTCATTTAAGCTAATATACTTTAATAAAGTTTTGTACAAACGTCTCAAAGGAGGATTATAAAATGGAGGACAATTTAAAACTATATCAGGATATAGCAACTCGTACTGATGGTGATATTTATGTTGGAGTAGTTGGTCCTGTAAGGACTGGTAAGTCTACTTTTATTAAGAATTTTATGGACTTACTTGTTATTCCTAATATTGATAATAATTACAAAAGAGAAAGGACTGTTGATGAACTTCCTCAGAGTGCAACTGGTAGAACAATAATGACAACTGAGCCTAAGTTCATCCCTAATGAAGCTGTGGAAATAACTTTGAATGGTAATATTAAGTTTAAAACTAGATTAGTTGATTGCGTTGGTTATTTAGTAAATAACGCTATTGGATATATGGAAAATGATATTCCTAGAATGGTTAAGACTCCTTGGTTTGACGATGAGATTCCTTTTCAAGAAGCTGCTGAAATCGGTACTAGAAAAGTTATCTCTGATCATTCAACTATCGGAATATTAGTTACTACTGATGGTAGCTTTTCTGGAATAAATCGTGAAGACTATGTTAATCCTGAAGAAAGAATTGCAAACGAACTAAAAGCTTTAAATAAGCCTTTTGTTATTGTTTTAAATACTTCTACGCCATATTCTAATGATACTATTGATATGGCTTCTGCTTTAGAGGCAAAATATAATGTTCCTGTTATTCCAACAGATTGTGCTAATCTTAATTTGGATGATATCAATGAAATATTTAGTAAAGTTTTATATGAGTTTCCTACTCAAAGAATAAATTTAAAATATGCTAAATGGATTGATGCTCTTGATAAAAATCATTGGTTAAAATCTGAAATGTTAAAAGAAATAAAAACTAATTTTTCTAATTTAAAAGTCATTAAACAGGTTAATACTGTTGTAAGTAATATGCAAGAAACGTTAAAAAACGCAAGTGATAACAATATAATTACTACTTGCAATGTTGATGAAATTGATTTAGGAACTGGTAATGTTACTGTTTCATTAGGTGTTAATTCTTCTTTGTTCTATAAAATATTAACCGAGATGTCAGGCACTCCTATTACAAATGAATATGAGCTATTTTCTACTTTTTCAAATTTTGCTTCTACTAAGAGTAAATATGATAAAATTGCTCCTGCTATTGAAGAAGTAAATAGCAAAGGATATGGAATTATTACTCCAAGTATTGATGAGTTAATATTAGATGAACCTGAAATGGTTAAACAAGGTAGTAAATATGGTGTTAAGTTAAAGGCAAAAGCACCTAGCATTCACCTTATTAAAACAGAAGTTGAAACTGAAGTTTCTCCTATTGTTGGAAGTGAAAAACAGTCTGAAGATTTAGTAAAATATTTACTTTCTGAATTTGAGAATGATCCTAAGAAAATATGGGAATCAAATATTTTTGGAAAAAGCTTACATAGCTTAGTAAATGAAGGTCTTCAAAATAAACTTGCTTGTATGCCAGAAGATGCTCAAATTAAATTACAACAAACGCTAGAGAGAATAGTTAATGAAGGTTCAGGAGGACTAATTTGCATTATATTATAAAAATAGTTCTTAATGTATAATTTATAATTAACAAAAAATAAAATATAGTTATTTTCTAAGCCTTGTTGTCGTTACACATATAGCTGTTGTGACAAAATCAAAGATTTTGACAACATCTTAGCGACGCAACCTAAAGGTTGCTGCTCCAGCT
>CANRBH010000057.1 GCA_947628825.1 uncultured Clostridia bacterium
GGATTTACTGTTTCTATTTCTTCATCAGTTTCTGTGTCCCACATTTTATTTATTGTAAATTCTTCTACTGTTATTTTATTAGGAATTATTATTTCCATTTTATCTCCAACTGTAAGCTTGTTTCCTATTTTGATAATTGATTTATCATCATTATATTCTACTACTTGTGCTCCATACTCATATTCTGGATTATATTGTTTTCCTTCAAATTCTTGATAATCTTTGTTGTTTTTATCATTAAAGAAGAATTCTGTTAAGCCTCTTGTTTTAACTTTTTCTAATTCTTTTTGATATTTTGTATAATCGTAATTTTCCTTATTGTTACAGTAATCATCTATTGCATTTCTATAAGCATTTACTACACTTGCTACATAATATTCAGACTTTAATCTTCCTTCAATTTTAAGACTTGTTACCCCCATATCAACTATTTCTGGAATTCTTTTTATTAAGCATAAGTCCTTAGAAGATAATATATATGTACCATTTGTATCTTCTTCAATAGGCATCATATTTCCTGGATTATTTTTTTCTTCTAAATATAAATTATAAGCCCATCTGCAACTTTGTGCACAGTCTCCTAAATTTGCATTTCTATTAGCTAAAAAATCACTTAAATAACATCTTCCAGAATAAGCCCAACATATTGCACCATGTATAAACATCTCTGTTTCTAATCCTTGTGGAATATTGTCTATTAAATTTTTTATTTGTTCTTTATTCATCTCTCTAGATAGTATAATTCTAGAAGCTCCATTTTTATACCAAAATCTAGCCGTATGTGCGCTTAAAGTATTTGCTTGAGTACTTACATGTATTGGTATATCAGGTGCTAATTCTTTAATATAATCTATTACTCCACCATCTGATACTATGATTGCATCAACTGCAAGTTTATTTAGCATTTTTACTTGTCTTTCTATTTCTTCATATTTTTCATCTGGAGCATAAATATTTATTGTAGCATATACTTTTTTTCCAATGTTATGAGCATATTCAATAGTTTTAGATAAATCATCATTGTCAACTTCCGCTCTGCTTCTTAAAGAAAGTTCACCTGTTCCACAATATATTGCATCTGCTCCATATAAAAATGCAGCTTTTGCTTTTTCATATGACCCAGCAGGGGCTAAAAGTTCAGGTTTTTCCATATATCCTCCTATTTAAAATCTATTAAAAATAAACAATCCCTTGCACACCAACAAGGGAATCAATTGTGATTATCATTCTCCCTTTACAACCAAATTTGTTACTATCTTACATTATCGTAGGGTTTGCCAAATCTGAGGTTTTACCTATGCAAGAGCAACATAGTGTACATTCGATACCTCTATCGCGAGTGTACATATTTTTATTCAATTTTTGTGGTTGCCTAATTAAAAGTTTGGTTGCTTTTAGCTTATATTATTAAAATAATATAGGTGTGAACTAAAGCAAGTAGAAGATTTTCCTACTTGCTTAATTTTATCATTTCTATAATTTATTGTCAACATAATATTTTTTCATTTATAATAATATTATTTTTTCATTTATAATAAGAGCTTCATTTCAAATTTTTTATATTAAAATATATTCTTAATATTAACTGCTTGTTTTTCTTCTAGGTGATCTACAACAGAAATACATTTTTCAATTTCAGATACACTGTCTCTTTCTTCATCTGCCTCTAAGTATCCTTTAATTGTTTTTAAGTGTGTATTTATTTTTTCTAGTTCGTTATGCTCTATATATAATGATAAAATTTTATCTTTTTCTAACCAATCATCATATATTTTATCTACATCCCTAGATAATTCGTCATTTTCTGTATCTGATAATACAGCTTGTTTTAAGTCTTCAAGCTTTCCATTTATATCACTCATAACTTTTTTAGTATTTTCTTGAGTTAGAATTCCTGCAATAATAATTATTACTACAATTATTATTGTTATAATAAGTTCTCTTTTCATTCTTTTGCATTAGTTATTTTATAACTAACTTTTTTCCTTTCTTTAAAAGTAACATTGCAGTTTACTTTTAACTAGATTTTTTATATTCTTCCTTTTCTTGACAGAAAAAGTTTCCTTTTCCATCTATTGTTGCTATTAGGCAATGTTCTGGTGTTGTTTTAAATTTATCAATTTGATTTTTTAGCCATTTATAATCTTTACCTAACTTTCGTAAATTATCATACATAACTTTTCCATCTAAGACTAATTCATAAGGAATTCCTTCATAATCAGGTTCTATTCCTAGATCTTCTGGAATAACTGTTCTTTTGGCTGGTTTTTGTATTACTGATATGTTTCCATTAGTTTCTAAAATTGCATATTCAACATCTCCTAAATTGAATATATTACTATTTCTTAATCTTTCTTGTAATTCATTTAGAGTAAATCTTTCTTTTACTAAAGCTGACTCATCGATTCTTCCTCTATAAATTAATATCCTAGGCTTCCCACAAGTTACACTTCTAAATTTAATAGATTTTAAATTTAAAAATGATATTATCATATGCATTGCAAGTAGTCCTAAAATTGGAACTATTCCATTAAATATTGGAATTCCTAAATCAGACATTGGTATAGATGCTAAGTCTGCTATCATAATTGAAATAACAAGTTCAAATGGTTGAAGTTGTCCTATTTCTCTTTTTCCCATCATTCTCATTACTAATAAAACAATTATATATAAAATAATTGACCTTATAAAAGTAATTAACATATTGAAAACTCTCTCCTTTTCTTGTAATCACAATTTATTGTTTCCAATATATCAATTTTTATTAGTATATATTTATAAATTATGGAAATAATTTAATTAAGATTAAATATGAATAGTTTGAAATGTCTAAAATCATGCAATTATTTATAATACTATTCAAGGAAAGGAACAAATTTTTATGAAAATAAATAGATCAATCCAGTTTATTGGCAGACTTGTTACTAGTATTCTTGTTTTAGGAATCACTGCATTTTTTACACCAGGTTTTACTACTTCTAGCATTTGGATATTAGCTTTAGCTGTTGGAATATTAACTATTGTTGATTTCTTAATTGATAATTTTACTAAGCTTTATTATCACCCATTTATCAAATTTATAATTGGCTTTGTTTTATCAGGAGTAGCTTTATTTTTAGTTCAATACTTTGTTATTGGTTATATGCTTTCTTTTCTTTCTCTTTTCTTAGGTGCTCTTGTTTATGGTTTAGTTGATTATATGCTTCCTAGTAGGGATCATGAGACAAGTTATGAAATAAAGAAGGCAACTATTTAATGATAAAAAAAAACATAATAAATCCTCAAGTAATTTCCAATATTGGTTATTACTTGAGGATAATTTAATCTGTTTCCATTTCTATTTTGAAACATTCCATGAGCCATTAGTTTGCTTTGTAAATTTTAAATTCGATGGTATTGAGACAATTGGAGCAATACCTTTTCCGTACAGTACTGAAAGCCCACCCTACCGGAGCATATGATATATAAAGCCAACAAACGGTCAAAGAATTATATGATATCCAATGTAGTCCGGTATTCATATCAACTGGAGTTACAGATGAATAACGAGAAGCAAGCCAAAAATAAGTTCCAGTTTTAAATATCAAATTGTAAAAATTAGCATCGTTAAAATGACTATCATTTGCATTAATAGCATAACCTGTTTGCTTTACAGTTAATGTATTTGCCTTTGTTATAGAGCCTGCATAATTAGTAGTATCATTATCTAGCAATGGCACTGTAAATTTACCAGGTATATTTCCATTGTGACTTGCACTAATTCCATCTGATTTCAACGTTGTACTATTTACTCCTATATGATTTTCATATGCTGCCAAGTACGGATACCATGTACCTTCTCCTGTAATTGTTCTTGTGTTTCCATATTGTGTATATACTGGTGGATCAGTATTCGAATATGTATATGCATTTCTTGCTGCAATTCCTGTAGCACTCATTTTTGGTTCAATATCTTCTAAGTTTAGGCTTCTTGCTGTAACTCCTAGTGTGGTATTACTGTATAATGTACTACACAATTCATTTAGTAAAAATACTCCATTATTATATCCTGTCGGTCCTCCCAAACGTACCATTGGCATTGTTGATGTTGGCACTCCCATTATATCTATTGTTCCATTACTATTTATACTCAATACTTTCCAAGTGTATGTTTGTCTAGTAATATTTTGTGCTGATGAGTATCCAGTTTTATTTGATGGTAAAGAATAACTTGAACTTGCTGTGACTGGTGCATAATTTATTGCTTCTCCTACTTTAAAAGGTTCAACAGTTAAGCTTTGTGTTGTTGTACTTTCTTTTGGATTTCCTGCATTATCTTGTACTTTTACTTTTAATGTATATGTTCCTGGCTGTAAATTTATTTCTTTTGAACTTCCTGCTTGTCCTGTAGCTGGTGTCCATGTCTTTCCACTATCTGTACTAAAGTAGTATAAGCCTATATCTGATTTTGCATATCCGTTTTGTGCTGCTTGGTCTGATGCTGTTACTGATATAGTTACATTACTTGTTAAAGTCTTTGAAGTATAAGTAGTACTATTTATTGTATATTTAAATGTTGGTACATTCGGTGCTAACTTGTCTATCTTACTTATTGTCGATGATGCATTTCCACTTATATTTCCGGTTTGTGCTTTTTCTACTAATCTTGCATACATTGTTCCATTTGCTGTTAATTTTGGTTTTGTACTTCCTAAATCTGTCCATGGTCCACTTGTACTTGTTGCATATTGTAACTTGTATGTACTTGTATTAGCGGTTGTTGTTATTGTAAATGTTACATCTTGATTTGTCCATCCAGTTGTGCTTGGCGTTACTGTTATTGTTCCTACTGTTGACATTGCTGTTGTTGCTTTATCTACTGTTGCTGTTCCTGCTGGCGTTCTTGTCTTATTTCCTGCTACGTCATATACTTCTGCATACATCTTATATGTCTTTCCATTTGTTAATCCTGTTATTGTTTTTGTCTTTGTTTGTTGGGTTGTTGCTCCCGCTGTTGCCCCTGCTTTTTGATATTCGTCCGTTACATTCTTTGTTGTACTATCTACTGTATAATACCAGATTATCTTTCCTAATCCTGAATTTGCGTCTGTTGCTGCTGTACTTAATGATATACTTGATGTCGTGCTTCCTGTTGCTGATAATGCTGTATTTACCGTTGGTGCTGTTTTATCTATCTTACTTATTGTTGATGATGCATTTGAACTTATGTTTCCGGTTTGTGCTTTTTCTACTAATCTTGCATACATTGTTCCATTTGCACTTAAACTTGGTTTTGTACTTCCTAAATCTGTCCATGGTCCACTTGTACTTGTTGCATATTGTAACTTGTATGTGCTTGTATTTGCTGTTGTTGTTATTGTAAATGTTACATTTCCATTTGTCCAATTCGTTGTACTTGGCGTTACTGTTATTGTTCCTATTGCTGACATTGCTGTTGTTGCCTTATCTACTGTTGCTGTTCCTGCTGGTGTTCTTGTCTTATTTCCTGCTACATCATATACTTCTGCATACATCTTATA
>CANRBH010000058.1 GCA_947628825.1 uncultured Clostridia bacterium
GCAAAATATGATTATACAGCAATGTTTGAAAGCTTAAAAGTAGAAGAAATGCGTTATGTATTAAATAACATAATAGATGATGAAGAAATTGTATGGTTAAATGAATATACACAATATTACATAGACAAAAATCCAAATAAAGAGGAAGAATATTTACAACCACACCATTATATGAAATATATATGGCCAGATTATGCAAGAGAAGAATTCCATGACCCAAATAAAAAATCTTATTGGGATGAAAGATATAGAAATCCATTTACTAAATATGATGTAACATACAGATCAGGTGTATATAAATTATGGATGAATATTGAAGGCGGAGCTGTTTGTGGTGGTATATCTAAGATAGGATCAAATATCCGTGGTGTACATGGAGCCCCATCATCAGTAATTAGTCAACCAGGACACGCTGCACTTATCTATTATAGAAAAGATAGTAATGGCAATGGATATTGGACAATAGACAATGATGTTAGTGGTTGGGCACAATCAGGAAAGACAGAAAAACTTTCTGTAAGAATGCCTCTAGGTTGGGGTAGTGACGACTATGTAGAAGGATGGGCTGCATCATATATAGTGCTAGCTCAAGAAGCTCTAAACCACTATGATGATTATGTAAGTTCAATGCAATATGTATATCTTGCAAATTCTTATGAAGGTGATTTAACAAAGCAAGAAGAATTATATAGAAAAGCATTAGAAATTCAATCATATAATATAGATGCATGGAATGGCTTAATCAAGGTATATGAAAAAACTGAAAATAAAAGCCAAGAAGAATACTACAAACTAGCAACAGAAATTGCAGATAAATTAAAAGCTTTCCCACTTCCAATGTATAATTTAACAAATTTAATTGGAAAATATATGGAAAGTAATGAATATAAATTTAAATTTACAATGTTACAAACAAGTACTTTGACACAAGGTTCAGAATTACCAAATGACAGTAATTTAGTTATGCAACCAGCAATAACAAGAACAGTTGCAAAATTCTTACTAGGACAAATGGATACTGAACTTGCAAAATTCTCATTTGATGGAGAGGATGCAGGAAAAATAGTTTTATCAGAAAAATTTGATAAAGTAGGTATTCACTGGGATTACATATTAAAAGGAAAATCAAACAATTCTGAAGATTGGACATCAGTTACATTTACTGCAGATGAAGAACATAAAAAACAATTATCAGAAGAAGAAATCAGAAGTATTACACCAGAAAATGATATATATGTTCACATAGTAGGAACAAGTTATGATGATGCGAATTTATATAAAATAGATATTACAGATCAAAAGAATCCTGAAGTTTATGCAAATGATTTAGAAAACCGTATAGTAGGTGTTAGTGAAAAAACAGAATGGAGATATTTAGATTTAACTCGTAGTAATGATGGAGAATGGACATCATATTTAACTGCATCACCTGACTTAACAGGAGATAAATCAGTACAAATTAGACAACCAGCTTCTGGAGCAATGATGGCAAGTGAGCCAGTTACATATCAATTTACAGAAGATAATCAAACAATAAAGAGAAGATATGTACCAGTATCACATTTAGCAATAGAGAATGTTTCAACAGAAGAACCAGGACATGCAGGTCAAGCATCAAATACTATTGATGGTAACTACTATACAAGATGGCACTCAAACTGGAGCGGTAAAGATAATGATAGATTTATTATAATAAAAACAGATGAACCAATATTCTTGTCAGCTGTTGAATATGTTCCAGCTGGTGGAGGAAATGGTAGACTAATAGATGCAACAATATATGGTAGTATGGATGGAGAAACTTGGGAAGAATTAACTAAACAAGTAGGTTTGACATATCAAGGTAATCAAAATGATTTAGACTTTGGAAAGAATAACATTAAAAGTTTTGAATTAGAAGATTCAAAAGAAGTTCAGTACATTAAAATAGTAGGAGATAAAACTTCAACGGCTGGTGGAGGAAGCTTCATGACAGCAAGAATGTTTAACATATTTGAAGATGTTGAAAAAAATCCTCACATTACAGCAGGTATTGCATATAGTACAACAAATCCAACAAATGGAAACGTTGAAGCAAGATTAGTAAATCCAAGTATTGAAATAGAAATAACAAATAACGATGGAAAAGATACTTATGTATTCACAGACAATGACACATTTACATTTGAATTTACTGATAAAGCTACACATAGAAAGAAAGGAAAAATTGAAGCGAAAGTTGATTGGATAGATAGAGTGGCTCCAACAGCAACAATAGAATATAGTACAACAGAACCAACTTATGATGAAGTATTAGCAAGACTTGTTCCAAGTGAAGATGTAACAGTAACCAATAATGCTCATAATGCAAATAATGAACAAGGTAAAGCATATATATTTAAAACAAACGGAAGATTTGAATATGAATTTATGGATGCAGCAGGAAATACTGGTACCGCAACAGCAGAAGTTACATGCATAAGATCAAATTCAAAACCAGTTCTAGGAAGCCAAGCACCAGAAGAAGATGAAAATGAGCCAGGAACACAAGAGCCAGAAGAGAATCCAAACAAACCGGGAACAGAACCAGAAGAAAATCAAAATAACCCAGGAACACAGGAACCTGAAAAGAATCCAAACGAACCAGAAACACAAGAACCAAAAGAGAATCCAAACAATCCAGAAACACAAGAACCAGAAGAGAATCCAAATGACCCAGGAACACAGAAACCAGAAGAAGAACAAAATAAACCAGATACAGAAAATCAAAAACCAAACGTTCAAAAAATAGATTCCATAAAAGATACTATAGAAGATAAAGAATTACCTCAGACAGGAGAGGAAATAAATAAAATAGTATTGATAAGCTTAATAGTTATAGCAAGTGCTTTTTCTGTAATCTTCTATATAAAGAAAAATAAAGCAAAATCAAAACAAATTTAGATACAATAAAACTGATAGAGCAACGTAATGTTCTATCAGTTTTTTATTGACAAATTACCTTTTTTCGATTTTAATATATTAAAAGAATATAAAAAAATGAGGTTTTAAAATGAGTATAGAAGAAATAAGTAAAATTATAGAAGATAATTATATAATAAAAATTGACAAAGTTGAAAAAAACAAACAGTCAACAGATGGAAATGTTTATATTGTATATACAGATAAAGAAAAATATGTTTTGAAAATTTATGATGAATTGGCACATACAAAAGCAATGACGTATTTGCACAACAAGTTAATAAGTTGTGGATTAAATGTTCCAAAAATTATAAAAACAAGGAATAATGAATTATATTCTAAAATAAATGATAAAGAAAATATTGTTATATATTCCTTTATGAAAGGAAAGCAAATTAGTGATGAACATATAAGTATAGATGATTTTACTATTAGTAAAATAGCAAATGAACTATATAAATTGCATAAAAGTACTTATAATGATAATTCATATAATCTACCAATTTTACCGTTTTCAGTAAAAAATAAAACTAATAGAAATTCAGTTTTACATTTTGATTTAACAAAAGATAATATTTTCATAGACAATGATAAAATTGGCTTTATTGATTTTGATGATGCAAAATATGGTTCATCAGTTTGTGATGTATCAATATGCATATCTATTTTATTTTTCTCTAAAAAAAGAGGAGTAGATATAAATAAGGCTAAAAGGTTCATAGATGAATATTATTCTAATGAGCCAACATTAAAACAAATAGAAATTCCTTTAATAAAAGAATATGCAATAAATTGGATAGACTATATTCTAGACAATAATAGTTTTGATACATCTACTACAGAAAGCTTTGTAGTAAAAAGAAAACTTGTTGAGGAGAATTTAAATTTGTAAACACTTTACTAAAATGAATTAAGTTAGATTATAGTACAATAAAAAAGATGCAAAAATGCATCTTTTATTCTATTATGCCACAAGCTATTTTTTTGCCTGAATTTCCTGCTGGCTGACTTGTAAAGTCATCTGGCATATCATGTATGATAATTGCCTTCCCTATAATATCACTAATTTTAAATTTATCTATTAAAACCGACATATATGAAAAACCATTATTCTCTATTAAAGGTGGAAGATCTCCTATATGAAAAGGATGAGGACATCCAGTAGGATTTAAATGTGTACCAGCATTAGCAAATTCATCAGAACTATTTCCAGTACAAGATGTTCCGCTCATGTATATGAAAACCAAAGAATCTTCCTTTACATTTAGAAGTAGATTGAGGCAATCCATATATTCTTGCAGTAAGTAAAGTTCCATTTTTAGTTTCTCTAAAGGTTACTACTCCATTTATATTAGGATATTCTTTGCCACCTTTAATAATAGCTTTTGCATTATTAAAAATAAACATAATTTGCACCTCTATAATTTATTTTATTATCTAATAGATAAAAATGTTAAAGCTTAAAAAGAAAAGGTTATCAAAAAATAATTGTAAATATTACTTTTAAAATATTAAAATTTATAGTATAATACCAATATCAAAAATATGGAGAAAATAATGAAAACAATCGAAAAACAAAATGTAGCAAAAGAAAAAATAGAAAATAATAATAATAAAGTAAAAATAGAAAAAAGTAATAAATTAGATAAAAAACGAATATTTAATAATGTTAAAAATGTAGTATTAAATGTGTTAAAGAATAATATTGCTTTTATTTTAGGAGTATTATTAATAGTATATAAAGCTATATTACTAAATGCTATATTAAAAATAGAAGTAAAATTTGAAATGATATCATATTCATTTATAGTAGCATTACTTTTAATGTGTCCAATAATAAATAAGAAAAATAAATTTGCTTATCTGTATATGAATATTTTGTATGCAATACTTAATTTTATAGTATATGCAAACTATCTATATTATAGCTATTCTACTAACTTTTTATCACTATATCAAATACATAATCTGCAATATACGAAGGAAATAGGAAGCGGAGTTTTAACACTTATAAATATTAAAAATATAGCAATTTTCTGGATAGATAGTATAATTGTTATTATACTAAGTATATTCTTATATAGAAAAAATAAAATAACAAATGTAGATGAAGAAAATACTGAAAATACAGAGAAAACAAAATTTAAGAAATTTATAAAACCAATTTTAATTGTAATTATAATATTATTAAATATTTCAACAGTAAAAAAGCATATTGATAGTATTTATTATTATAATACATTTAATAAATCTATGTTAGTAAAAAATGCTTCAATTTATTATTACCATTATAAAGATTGCTTAGATTATTTTTCAAGTTTGTTTGTAAAAGAAGAAGTAGATGAGGAAAAATTAAAAACTAGTTATGAACAAAATATAAATGAAAAGACAACAGAGACTCAGTATACTGGAATTGCAAAAGATAAAAATGTAATAATTGTACAGATGGAAAGTCTTAATGAATATATAATTGGAAAAAAGGTAAA
>CANRBH010000059.1 GCA_947628825.1 uncultured Clostridia bacterium
TCTGGTCCAATACCATCCATTGGTGATATAGAACCGTGTAATACATGGTAAAGTCCTTTATATTCATGAATTTTCTCTATAGCAATTATGTCTTTTACATCCTCTACAACACAAATCTTACTTTGGTCTCTTTGTGCATTACTACATATTTCGCATGGATCCGTGTCAGATATATTGTAACATTTTGAACATAATTTTAAATTCTTTTTAGCATCTTGTATGCTTTTAATAAAACTATCTGTTTCTTCCTGACTTGCATTAAGCATATAAAAAGCTAATCTAATTGCTGTTTTGTTTCCTATACTAGGAAGTCTTTCAAAACTTTCTATTAGTTTTTCTATTGATGGTGAAAAGTATGACATATTATTTCTCCATATTCTATTATGAATTTGTTTATTAAATTTACCTTATTAGTTTAGTCCAGGTATATTGTATTTGCCAAACTCTGCACTTGTTGCAGAATCAACCTTTTTTAATGCATCATTTACACAAGTCAGTATTAAATCTTGTAGCATTTCTACATCATCTGGGTCAACTACATCTTTATCTATCTTTATTTCTAAAAGTTCTTTTGCACCATTTACTTTGGCAAATACTGCTCCTCCACCTGTTGTACTTTCAAATGTTTGGCTTGCTAAATTTTCTTGAGATTTTTCCATCTCTTCTTGCATTTTTTTTGCTTGTTTCATAATTTGGTTCATATTGAAACCACCATATCCTCCCATTCCTCCTTGGAAACCTCCTCTTGACATAATAAAACCTCCTTTAAATTTTATCCATCTATCATATTTACATCAATTCCTAAATCTATTGAATTAGAATTATCTTCTTGTACTGATTCTTTTTTATCAATTAGTTTGATTCTCATATCTTTTTTGCATTCTAAAGATGCTAGTCTTTTAAGTTCTGCCATGTTTTCTGGTCTTTCTATAACTCCTCTACCAAAGCTAGTTAGACCATCTGGAAATTCTATTCCTAGAGTCATGTCATCTAAAAGTACACCTCTTGCATTTATTAAATTAGAGTAAAGCATAGGCATTCTTTCTTCCTTTAATGTTTCAACTATGTTTTGCCAAAAGTCTGCGCCTTTTTTTACTGTCGTTTTAGATGCTCCTGCACCATAATTTTGAGTTACTTTATCCACATTTTGTTTGCTTCCTGTGGATTTAGGTCCAGAATTATTATTACTTTGTACTTTTATTCCATTCTTTATAGCACTTTCAAGTTTTTCTATCCTATCTTCTAATGGCATTGTTTCTTTGCTACATAATTTTAAAATGCCAACTTGAAATACAATATTTTTTTGTGAAGACCATTTAATATCATTTTCAAGTTCTGATAATGAATAAATTATTTTTAATAATCTTTCACTATTTGTTTTAGAAGATAATTCTTCAATTTTCTTTGTATCTTGTTCAGAGTAAATATTCGATAATTCTTTAGTTGATAAGTAAATTAAAATATCTCTTAGATATTTTATCATTTCCCATAATAAATTATTTATATCTTTTCCTTCATCTATTATTTCTTTAGTAATTTTTAAAGCTTCTTCTCCATCATAATTTATTATTTTCTCTACTATTCCTGAAATAAACTCTATTTTTGGAATTCCAACTAAATCTTTTATTTTTTCTTCATCAATTTTATTTTCACCATCTTGGGCACATCTTTCTAATATTGACAAAGCATCTCTCATTGCTCCTTCAGAAAGTTCTGCAATTAAATTTATTGCTCCTTCAGTATAATCAATTTTACACTCTTTGCAAATCTTTTCTAGATTTTTTGCAATATCACTATCTGGTATTTTCTTAAAATCAAATCTTTGGCATCTAGAAAGTATTGTTGCTGGCAATTTCTGAGGCTCTGTTGTTGCTAAAATAAATTTTACATGTTTTGGTGGTTCTTCTAATGTTTTAAGTAAAGCATTAAAAGCTCCTGTTGAAAGCATATGAACCTCATCTATAATATATACTCTATATTTTGCAACTGTAGGTAAAAAATTTACTTCATCCCTTATTGCTCTTATATCATCAACACTATTATTAGAAGCTGCATCCATTTCTACAATATCTGTTAGAGAGCCATCTAATGCTGATTTGCAAACACTACATTCATTACAAGGTTCTCCATTTTTAGGATTTAAGCAGTTTATTGCTCTTGCTAAAACTTTAGCAGATGAAGTTTTTCCACAACCTCTACATCCAGTAAAAAGGTAAGCATGTCCAACTCTATCTGCAATTACTTGGTTTCTAAGTGTTGTTGTAATATGATTTTGTCCAACTATTTCTTCAAAAGTCATTGGTCTAAATCTTCTATAAAGAGCTGTATATTCCATCAAAACCTCCTTAATTTAGTAATGGCATGACCTATTTCCTTATTCTAAGGCACCCCACACAAAAGTATCTACTTATTGCTGCTTCCTTCCGGACCTGACAAAGTTCATAGGCTTTTATTGAGTTGCCTTAGAATAAAGAAACACAATCACACCATTTGCATTATATAATATTTATTTAATATTATCAAGTATTTTAAAATTTTTGCTTTTCTTTGCTGATATTTTTATACCTATTTATTATTTTTATTCCTAAAGATTTTTCTTTATTTTTCCCTTTTAAAAGCTACATCTTTAAAATCAGTTTGTTTTAAGTCACATATTCCCTCTTCTAATATATTTCCACAAGGTAATTGTAACTTAATAGTTCCTCTATATTTTGAAGAATTGGTTTTTATAACTACATCAAAACTTACATTTATATTTATTCTATCTTCTGAAACTCCTATTTTCTTTAGTAAAGTTCCGTCATATGCGATTTCTCCTTCTTCGTTTGATACATATTCACCAATGCCTTGATTTACTATTCTAAATAATATTCTTCCTCCTTGGTTTCCTATTGAAAGAGTTTTAGTATCGTCTTGATTAGCTCCATTATAAGTTAAACTTGACTGAACTTTGAAATTTTCTTCATATGAAAATAATTTATTTTCTGTACTATTTGGCATATATATATTTATAGTATTATTTTCATTTGATTCTGTTTTTATATTTTCTATAGAAACACTTTCAATATATGTGCTTTCTTCATAGTTGGGATTTTTTTCTATTTTTAAATATATGTCATTATATTGGTTTATATCTAAGTTCCATTTTAAGTCTTCTGGATTTTCTTCTTTTTGTTTTTCATCAACACTACTTACGACAAGCATTTCAGAAAGATTAAATGGCATATTTTTTTCACCTTCAGTTTCATACTTAAGCATAACTGCTAAAATACATCCAAATATTATAATTATTAAAAATAGCAAACTTGCTTCCTTTAATTTTTCTTTTACAATTTTATTCATATGTCCTCCATTTGGCGGAGATGGTGGGATTCGAACCCACGTGCCACTTAGTCGTAGCTAGCTGTTTTCGAGACAGTTCCGTTATAACCACTTCGGTACATCTCCATCTTATTCTCTTTAGTTATATTATTTACTTTTTCTAAGTTCTTTGAAAAAATCTTTTAATATTTTTTCACATTCGCTTTTGCAAACATTATATTCTACTTCAACATGGTGATTAAACTTATAATCTTCAAATAAATTAAATACTGATCCACAACTTCCAGTCTTTTCATCCATGGCACCAATATATACTTTTTTAATTCTTGATTGAATAATTGCTCCTGCACACATACTGCAAGGCTCTAATGTTATATACATTTCGCAATTTGTTAACCTCCAAGAATTTAACTTTTTACTTGCCTTTTGTATTGCAATTATTTCTGCATGTTTTGTTGCATCACATTTAGTTTCTTTTTGATTATATGCTCTTGCAATTATTTTATTGTCTTTTACTATAACTGCTCCAACTGGTACTTCTAAAATCTTTTCTGCTTTTTTAGCTTCTTTCAAAGCTTGCTTCATATATACTTCTTTATTTACTATATCTTCTTTCATATTTTTTAATTTATCATTTCTTCCTCTATATACTTTTTACAACAATTATCTTATCATATTTATTAAATTTAGGCAAGAAAAAAAGAACATATAAAAAATGTTCTAAAAATTACTCAAAAATAATTTTTACTTTTGCTTTTGTAATTTATTTAGCCCAATGATTATTGTTCTTTTTGACATTTGTGCCCCCACGGCTTACATTAGTGAGACATTTAGTTGTTGCTTCATATAATCTTCTACAATATACTTAGCTTGTTCAACATCATCTTCGCACTTGATAACTTCATCGATTAAGCTTTTTATCATTGGTTCACTATTAGCTATATTTTGCATACTCAATACTTCTTTTTCAACAAGTTCGTCATTATCAATTTTTGTAACTTCGAATCCATAAGTATTATCTTTTGTTATGTAATACTTTCTTGTTTCTTTAATGTCATCTAACACTTTGTTTATTTCGATGCTAGAATACAATATTTTCATTACCTCGCCTCCTTTTCTAAAATGTGATAATCAATATAATACCATTTTATTCCACAACAAGTCAATAGTTTTTACAAAATATTTTTACATTTTTTTCTATAACTTCTTCTAAATATTTGCAATTACATATTTTAATACATTTACAGCTATTTTATTATAAAAAAATATATAAATTATTGAATAGAAAATTTTAGTTCTGTCTTTTTATTGTTATTTTTTAAACTAACTTTTCTTGCAATTTCTATAATGAATGCCTTAGTTGTTGGCTTGTCCATAAAAAAATATTCTTTAGTAACATTTTCATCTGTATTAAAATACATTAAACTTATTAGCTTATTTAAACACCATAATACATTTTGTGGTTGTGTATTATATTTTTCTGCAATAGGAGCATATACATAATCATTAAAGTTTTTTATCACATATCTATTTTCTACAACTAACTTAATTGCATCAATTAGATATTCAAATGCTATAGAATTTCTTTTAAATTTAAAATAACTTAATTCGTTTAAAATATTTTCTTCGACAAAATTCTCCATTTTTCCAATTCCTTCTCATTCATTCCAATTTTATTGAAATTTACATAAAAATAAAATAGTATTATGTTAACGCTACTTTAGTAGCTATTAGAAAATTTACTGTCATATCACAGTAGTTTTTGTGATATGTAGTAATATAGAGATTTTGAAGCAAATTTACTCATCAACATCAATGGAGGTTCATTATGAAAAAGCGGTTTATGTGTCTTCTTATGGTTTTCATGCTGTGCCTCTGCACGGC
>CANRBH010000060.1 GCA_947628825.1 uncultured Clostridia bacterium
TTTATTAAATTTTTTGTATTACATTTTAGTTACAAAAGTACTACAATTTATTTCAAAAACGGCTGTGAATAGTAACTTAAAGTATTACAAATATATTAAATTTTGGTTAAAGTATTGAAAAATAAGCATTAAAATTATATAATATATAATATCAAATTATATATTTTAAGAGCAATTATATGAAATACTCAAAATTTGAAATTGTATTTTATTTTTGGCAATAAATTTATTGTATGTTTTATTGGCTAATACTTTAATATTCAATGCATATGAAAGATAATGTTAGTAATAAAATTTTTTTATAAAAATAATAAAAGAGGTGTAAAGATGTTAAAAGGAAAAATGAAAAAAAAATTAATAATTTTGCTATTTATGGTAGTAATAGTACAAACAGTTCCTACATCAAATGCAGGTTTAAAAAAATGGAGTCAACTGCCATTTAAAGAAAGAGATGAAATACAAAATTTACTTGAATCAGAAAACACAACTAAAAAAGAAATAGATGATTATATTGGAAAATATAACATTACTTATGATGATTTAATAAATTATTTTTCGGAATGTGATCCTGAAAATTATAAAGAACAGCCTGGTTATAAAGCTATAACAGGAAGCGAAGGAAGCAGTGATGATGGCAAAAAAGCCGCGGGAGCTGGTAGAAATCATGGAACTGAGACTGATGATGGAACTAAGACTGATGATGGAACTGAGACTGATGATGGAACTAAGACTGATGATGGAACTGAAACTGATGATAAAAATGAAACTGGTGATAGTGATAATGGTAGTGGTAGTGGCGAAAGTACTTCCAACACTACAGGCTCATTTTCAGATTGGCAACAACAAGCAGAAGACTTTATAAACAGAGGAAAGCAAAATCAAACAATAACAACAAAAGATGCAATAACTTCTCTTTTACCAGTAGGAAGACTTTTAGTAGGAATTGCTACTATAGTTCTAGTTATTGTTGGTTCAATAATGGGAGTAAAATATATGATTGCTGGAGCTAATGAAAAGGCACAACTAAAACAAAAGCTAATTTATTATGTAATCTCAGTAGTTTTAGTATATGGGGCAATAGGAATTTTCACAATGGTAGTTGGCTTAATGAATTCAATTCTAGCATAATATAGACAAATATAACAAAGGAGGATTATATGGGAAGTTATTATATTCCAAGTAACAAACTAAAAGGAGAAAGTAGAATATTATACATTTTTACAACAAAGTCTCTTATATGGACAGCAGTTGGAGGATTTATAGGATTCTTATTTTACATAGTATTTCAGATTTTAGCTTTAAAAACAGTTGGAATAATTATACTTGTTCTATTTGCAACAATAGGATATGGCATAGGCTCTATAAAATTTCCATCAACGGGAAATGGCAAGATAGCAAAAAATGTTGGTGGAGAATCTATAGATGAAGTCATAGGAAATTATATAAAGTTTAAAAAGAATAGCAAGGTATATACATACTCTGTACCAAGAGAAGAACCTGATTATACTGCTATAAATTCACCATTAAATATATTCAATTTTAATAAAGGCGAAAAGTCTGAACAAAATAATACAAAGGAGGAAATAAAATAATGTCAACAATAGATATGTTAAATATAATTTTGATAGGAATTTTAGTTTTACTTGTAATATTAGGCTTTATCTTATTTTTCATTATAATAAAAATAAGAAAGAAAAATAATCCAGAAGAACAAGAATCTATAAAAGTAAAACAAAAGGAAGAAAATCCTAACTTGATAACTAGAACTGGAAAAGCTATAAACTCTATATATAAGTTTATGGAATTTGATGAAATAACTGATAATATGATAGCAAGAAAAAATAGAAAACAATTTGTAATGGTAATACAATGTAAAGGTATAAACTATGATTTATTGTCAGAAGATGAAAAAAATGCTGTTGAAGCAGGATTTATAGAATTCTTAAATACTTTAAGATTTCAAGTTCAATTATATGTACAAACAAGAACTTTAAATCTAACTGATATTTTAAATCAATATGAAAAGAGAATAGAAAACGTAAATGATCAAATAGTAAAAATAAATGCACAAATTGAAATGGCTAAAGCAAGAGGAAATAATGAACTTATAGACAGACTTATGTTTGAAAGAAGAAGAAAAGAAAACATACTAGAATATGGAGAATCAATAGAAGACTATACACAAAGAATAAGTGAAAATAAAAACATCTTGCAACAAAAAACATATATTATTCTATCTTACTTTATATCTGAATATGGTGATACAAGCAATTACTCAAAAGAAGAAATAAATGATATTGCTTTTACAGAATTATACACAAGAGCACAAACTTTAATTAGAGCATTAGCATCAGCAGAAGTATCAGGCAAAGTTCTTGATTCAGAAGAATTAACAGAATTATTATATGTTGCATACAATAGAGATTCATCAGAAAAATATACATTAAGAGATGCTATAAATGCAGAATATGACAGATTATATTCAACAGCAAGAGATGTATTTGAAGAAAAGAAGAAAAGAATAGAAAGAAAGATAGACGAGGATGCTTTAAAATTAGCAACTGACAGTATCATGAAAGCTGATGAGATAACAAGAGAAGAAAGACAAAAAAGAGTAAAAGAAAGAGCAATGCAAATGGTAGACGAGTATAAAGATGAACTAAGTGAAACTTTATACAATGAAACAAAGAAACAAGTACAAACAGCAAACTTAGATGAAAATAGTTCAAGAAGTGTAGTTAGAAAGAATGTATAACCAAAGAGGAGGAAATTTTGAATGAAAAATAATAAACAAGAACAAGTAACTGATTTGACTGATGCTAACAAAAAAGAAGAAATAGATAGTTTAAAAACTAATAAAAAAGACATCAAAGATTTAATAGCACCATCAGGAATAGATGCAACAAGTACAAATCATTTGGAAATCATTTCATATAATACAAAATATTCTAGAACAATGACAGTATCAACACTTCCAAGAATGTGTACCTTTCCAGAATTGCTAAGAGGAATGTATACATTTGGAGATATAAATGTTTCAGTATTTATTAATCCAATAAGTGAAGCAAAATCTCAAAATGAATTAAATAGAACTATAAATGAACTAGAATCAGAAAGAATAGTTGCAGCAGATAGAGGTAATATCAACCGTGAAAGTTTGTTAGCACAAAAAAGAGCTGAAGCGGAAGAATTAAGAGATGCAATAGCAAGTGGACTAGATAAATTATTTGAGGCATCAGTAATATGTACAATATTTGCATATAGTATGGAAGAATTAAATAGAGAAACAGAATTATTAACATCAGAAATGTCTAAAACACTTACTGGAATAAAAACAGCTTGGGCATTGCAAGAAGATGCATTTAAATCAAATCTACCTTTAGGAGAAGATAAAATTGGGAAGAAACATACATTTGATCGTAGATCTATGGGAACAGTATTTCCATTTATCAATTCAGATGTAGGACATGAAAATGGAATTCCAATAGGATTCAATAGACAAACAGGTCTTCCAATTTTATATGATAACTTCAGTCCAACATTGAGTAATTACAACATGGTTGTATTTGGTAAGTCTGGAGCTGGTAAAGGTGTTACTATTAAAACTTTAATCGCAAGATCAGCAGTTTTAATGGGAATTGAAACTCTAGCACTAGATGCTGAAGGTGAATATGGAGTTGTTGCAGAAGCTTTAGGTGGACTAAATGTAGTAATTTCACCAAACTCAAATACAATAATAAATCCATTCGATATTGAACCAGAAATAACAAAAAATGAAATAACAGGAAGAGAAATGGTTGCTCTTAATGTTGAAAATAAAGTAGAAGATGTTACTCAAATACTACTTACAATGGCAAGAGGAAGTACAAGAACAGAAGATGTAAATGAAGTAACAAAGCAAATTATAGCAGAAATAGTTTCAGAAGAATATGCTGGATTAGGTATTACAAATGATGTAAACAGTTTATATGAATCAAACCAAAGAGGAACAGTGCAAAATGACTACTTAGGAAGAAAGAAAAAGAGGATGCCAACAATAGGTTCTTGGTATAGAAGATTACTAAATAATGCAAATCAAAACCAAAATCCAGATTATAGAACACATTATAGCTATTTGATAAAAGTTATGAGACAGTATGTAAGAGAACTAAATGGACAATTATCATACTTTGATGGACAATCTACATTTGATTTGTTAGAAGGAACATCGTTTATAAACCTAGATATATCTCAACTAGAGGAAAGATTTGCAAGACCTCTAGCACAACAAATATTACTTACATGGATTTGGGAAAAATATGTTAAGAAAAATAGTGAAGATAAATCAAAAGCAGGAATGAAAAGAGTACTTGTTGATGAAGCATGGATGCTTTTACCATTCCCAGAAGCAGTAGATTTCTTAAATAAAATGGCAAGACGTGCTAGAAAAAGAAATGTATCTCTAGCAGTTGTATCACAAAGATTTCAAGATTTCTATGAAAAATCAGAAGTACAAGCTGTTTTAACTTCATCTGATACAAAATTATTCTTAGCACAAGATAAATCAGAAATACAATACATAAAAGAAGTATTTAAATTAAGCGAAGGAGAAGCATCATTCTTAACAACATGTGCAAGAGGACAAGGATTATTTAAAGTTGGAGAGCAAACAGCAATAATAGAAATAAGACCAACAAAGAAAGAATTTGAATTTATAGAAACAAATGTAAATAAAATAAGAGAGCAAGCTGCAAAACAAGCACAAGAATAATAGGGAGTATTTTAATGAAAAA
>CANRBH010000061.1 GCA_947628825.1 uncultured Clostridia bacterium
AAGATTAGAAAAAGCAGTTCAAGATTTAGATAATGGAAAAGGTTCTAAACATGAGCTTATAGAGGTATCAGATGAATAAAATCTGGCACGATGATGCATGGGAAGATTATCTTTACTGGCAGAAACAAGATAAGAAAACTTTAAAGCGAATAAATGATTTACTAAAAGATATTGATAGAAATGGTTATAGTGGTATAGGTAAGCCTGAACCACTAAAAGATAATTTATCTGGTTGGTGGAGTAGAAGAATTGATAATAAAAACAGAATAGTATATAGAATAAAAAATAATAAAATTGAGATTGCTCAATGTGGTTCTCATTATAGAGATTAAAACTGGTGTAAAAAGCACCAGTTTTAATCTGCACTTTTTATAGTATCAAAATCTATTTACAAAATCTATGATTTCCTATGGTAATTGTCATTGGTCTTGACCATATCCATGCATTTGTTGCTGTATTAGGATTAAAATAATATATTGCTCCATATGTTGGGTCCCAGCCATTTATAGCATCTTGTGCTGCTTTTTTTGATGTAGCATCAGGTGCTAGATTTATTTGTCCATCTTGAACGCAAGTAAATGCTCCTGACTGATACACTACCCCTGATACTGTGTTAGGGAATTTACTACTTTTTACTCTATTTAATATAACGGCAGCTACTGCAACTTGTCCGGTATATGGCTCTCCTCTTGCTTCTGCATGAACAAATCTGCTAATTAAATTTAGATTGCTTGAATTTGATGTGTTTGACGAAGAACTTGAACTAGAGCTTGATGAAAATATCCCCATTGCTTGTAGAGTTTTTGTTCCTGCTATTCCATCTACTGTTAACCCATTTTTTCTCTGAAAGCTTTTAACAGCAGCTAATGTTCCGCTTCCATATATTCCATCTACTGAACCTTTATAATATCCCCAGTTTTTTAATTTTGTTTGTATTTGTTTTACTTCATCTCCTCTTGAACCATATCTTGATAAAGCATAAGTTGCTTGGTTTCTTAGCAATAAATTATATGTTATAAATAAAATTATAGAGATTAGAAGTAATATACCAACATTTAATTTATTTTTCATAAAAAATCCTTTCCTATAAGAAAGGCATGCATAAAAATAGCCTTTCCTTTTAAAACTCATTTTTTCCAGAAAAGGTTATTTTATACAATTTTTAAAAAATTCCGACTATATTATTGTTTTCATCTAAATCAATACTTTCCGCAGCAGGTTTCTTTGGAAGTCCTGGCATTGTCATTATTTTACCAGTTTTAACAACTATAAACTCAGCTCCTGATTTTAGTTCAACTGAATTTACCGTTATCTTAAATGGCTTATCACATAATAAGTTTTTAGGATCATCTGAAAGTGAATATTGTGTTTTTGCAATACATATAGGCAACTTTAAGTTTCCTATTTTGCTTATTTGTTCTTCTGCTTGCTTTGTATATTCTACTCCTTCTGCTCCATATATTACTTTTGCAACTTTTTCTATTTTTGTTTTTGTACTGTCTTCTAATTCATATGTATTTTTGAAAGTATGAGGCTTGTCACATAATTTAGCTACTTTTTCAGCTAAATCAATAGCTCCATCTCCACCTTTTGCCCAGTTTTCTAGCAAGCTATATCCAACATCTTCCTTATTCATATATTCTTCTAGTATTTTTATTTCTTCTTCAAAATCATTTTCATATTTATTTATTGCTACTATTGTATTTACACCAAAGCTCTTAATATTTTCAATATGCTTTACAAGATTATGAATTCCTACTTTTAAAGCTTCTATGTTTTTGTTAGAAGATTCATCTTTAGTTGCTCCACCATGATATTTTAATGCTTTCATTGTTGCTACTATAACAACACAATCAGGAGAAATTCCCATGTTTCTACACTTGATATTTAAGAATTTTTCTGCTCCTAAATCAGCACCAAATCCTGCTTCTGTTACAACATAGTCTCCAAGTTTTCTTGCCATCTTTGTTGCTATAATACTGTTGCAACCATGTGCAATATTAGCAAAAGGTCCTCCATGAATAATTGCAGGATTATGTTCTAGTGTTTGTACTATATTAGGATTTAAAGCATCTTTTAAGATTACAGTTAAACTTCCATCTGCTTTTAAATCTCTGCAAGTAACTTCTTTACCATCTTTATTATATCCTACTACTATATTTCCTAATCTTCTTTTTAAATCATGAATATCTTTTGATAAGCAAAGTATTGCCATTATCTCTGATGCAACTGTTATATCAAATCCATCTTCTCTTGGAACCATATTTTTCTCTCCAGAAAGTCCGATTTGTACCTTTCTTAAGGCTCTATCATTTAAATCAACACATCTTTTCCAAGTTACCTTTTCAATTTGAAGTGCATTTCCTTGGAATATATGATTATCAATAATTGCACTTAATAAGTTATTAGCTGTTGTCATTGCATGAATATCACCAGTAAAGTGTAAATTTATATCTTCCATAGGAGCCACTTGTGAATATCCACCACCTGTTGCTCCTCCTTTAATTCCAAATACAGGACCTAGTGATGGCTCTCTTAATGCTAAAACAGAATTTTTTCCTATTTTATTAAGTCCATCTGATAAACCTATAGCAGTTGTTGTTTTTCCTTCTCCTAATGGTGTTGGGTTTATTGCTGTAACTAATATAAGTTTTCCGTCTTTTCTATCCTTTAGCTTATCTAAATAATCTACTGATATTTTCGCTTTATACTTACCATATTGTTCTAAATAATCTTCTGGAATTCCAAGTTTATCAGTTATTTCAGTTATTTTCATTAGTTTTGTATTTCTTGCAATATCAATATCCTTCATGATTTTCCTCCTACATTAAAATATAATACCTGCTATTAAACCTATTATAGCTCCAACTAATACTTGAAATGGCGTATGTCCTGTCATCTCTTGCAACTTTTCAGCATTAGTCAAGTTTTGATTTCTTAATATATCATTTAAAATATGAGCTTGTTTTCCAACTGCCCTTCTTACACCTGCAGCATCATACATAACTATTATTGAAAAAGCCAAGCAAACTGCAAAAAGCTCAGAATTTACTCCTAAATTCTTTCCAATCATTGTAGTAATGCATGTTACTAAAGCCGAATGTGAGCTAGGCATACCTCCTGCTCCGAAGAATCTTGAAAAGTCCCATACTCCTTCATCAAATCTTTTATATAGTACTTTAAATAATTGAATAAGTATAAACGTAATAATTGGTACTATTATATATTTATAATTTTCAAATTGTTCTATCATTGTTACCTCTTAGTCATCATTTTTAACAGAAAAGTCTTTTTCTTCTCCATCTACAAGAATAGTTATTTTCTTCTCAGCTTTTTGTAATATTTCATTACATTTTTTAGAAAGTTCCATTCCTTCTTCAAACTTTTTAACAGAAGTATCTAAATCTAAGTCATCTTTTTCAAGTTCTTCTGCTATCTTTTCTAAATTAGTCATTGCTTGCTCAAAACTTAATTCTTCTTTCATTTTTTATTACATTCCTTTCTAAGTCAAAAATCTAGTTGAAAAAATATAATTATTTTTCAGCCTTTTTTCTTTTCTATAACATTAGCATCTACTATTCCATCAATATACTTAATACTAATATTATCTCCAATATTTAAGTCACTAGATTTTTTTATTATCTTTCCATCTTTTTCAGTAATTGAATATCCTCTTGCAATTGTTTTCATTGGACTTAATGCATCTAACTTTGAGGCTTTCTCGCTAAATAACATTTTAGATTTATTAAGCTTATTTGTTATTGATGTATTTAATGATTTTACTAAATTATCTAATGTTATATAATTTTCATTTATTTTTTGAAGTGGCTCTTTAAATACTCTTCTCGTCATGCACTTTTCATATCTCATTTGCATTAGCTGAATCTTTCTTTTTAAAGCAGTTTTTAATCTATTATTATATACATTTATTGTATATTTTATATCAGCTATATTTGGTACTGCAAGTTCAGCTGCTGCAGAAGGTGTTGGTGCTCTTAAATCTGCAACAAAATCTGCTATTGTAAAATCTGTTTCATGTCCTACTGCTGATATTATTGGAATCTCAGATTCATATATAGCTCTTGCTAAAACTTCTTCATTAAATGGCCATAAATCTTCTAAAGATCCTCCACCTCTACCAATAATTAAAACATCCGCAAGCTTTTCTTCATTCATTTTCTTTATTCCGGCAACTATCTCTTTTTCTGCTCCTGGACCTTGTACTGGTACTGGAATGAGTCTTATTCTTACATCAGGATTTCTTCTCGTTGAAACATTTATTATATCTCTAATAACTGCACCTGTTGATGATGTAAGCACTCCTATTGTTTTAGGAAACATTGGAATCTTCTTTTTATGTGATTCATCAAACAAACCTTCTTGTTCAAGTTTAGCTTTCATTTTCTCGTAGGCTTCATATAAAGATCCTATTCCATCTTGCTTCATCGCTTTTACATAAATTTGATAAACTCCATCTCTTTCAAACACGGAAACAGAGCCCAAGACGCAAACTTTCATTCCATCCTTGGGCATAAAATTTAAATATCCAGT
>CANRBH010000062.1 GCA_947628825.1 uncultured Clostridia bacterium
AAAGAAAAAGAAAGGAAAAAACAACAAATGAAGCTTGTAAGCCTTGAGGCTGTAGAGAGAGAGAGAGAGAGAGAGAGTTACACTTTAAAAATCAAAAGTGTAACATTGTTCAACAGTCTGACACACACAAGTAATTTAATAAAAAAAAGAATAAACATAGAAATAAAAGCTATGTGTTTTAGTGAATGCTAAAATACATGGTTTTTTTATGGTGCAAAAAGCCAAAAAAAGAAAAAAAAGTAGAGACAAATACTAGGAGGGCATAGAATGATAGAGCAAAAGAAAAAACAAAGAGGAATAACCATAATATCTTTAGTAGTAACAATAATAATAATGCTATTGTTAGCGGGAATATCAATAGGTTTTTTATCAGGAGATAATGGACTAATACGAAGAACCATAGAATCAGTAAAAATAGGCAAAATAGAAGACTATAGAAGTGTAATAGAATTCGATAAAACAGGTACAGAAATAAAAGCCGGAATAAGAAATATGACCAATAAAGAGTATATGGATGACTATGAAAATGAGCTAAGGAATGATGCGGAAGATGGAAATCTGAAAGGATCATCCGTAAGAAGAAAAGATGAAGGAACCGTAAGAGTGGTAACACCAGAAGGTCTTGTATTTGATGCGACAAGAGAAGGAGTAAAATATGTAGGAAAGCAAGGAGAAGATAATGAGAATCCACCACCAGAAGTAAGTACGGCAAATACAAGAATCAACTTTACACCAAGTGAATGGACAAATAGCCATGTAATGGTAAGCATAGAGACAGACATACAAGAAGAAGGCCAAACAATTCAATATTCAATAAATGATGCAAATAGTTGGAGAAATTATAAAGAAGCATTTAAAGTAGAAGACAATGAAACAACAATATATGTAAGAATCTTAAATAGTTTGGATATGACAAGTGGAACAGCATCAGGAACAGTATTAAATATAGATAAAAATGCACCAAAAGTAGATAAAGTATTAACAGCAACAGCAAGCACAACATCAAGTATAACATTAAGTACAACAGTAACAGATGAGCTATCAGGATTAGGAAAGATAGTATGGTACTATAAAGAATCAGGAGAAGAAAATTATAAGTTAGAAGAAGACGTATACGAAGGAAGCAAAACAAAAACAGGAGAAACAACTCAAAAGGTAAAGACACACCAAATAAAAGGATTATCAGCAGGAAAAACATATAAGACATATGCAGAAGTATATGACGTAGCAGGAAATATGACAAGGACACCAGTAGGAAGCGAAACAGTAGATAAAACAACAGTAGGAATGACAGAAAAAGAAATAGGAACAATAACAGTAACACCAAGTACAACAGATTGGACAAATCAAGATGTAACATTCACAATAACAACAACAGCAGATACAAATATATTCAAGTTACAATATTCAACAACAGGAAATAGTAACTGGACAGACTATAATGCAAGTGCAAAACCAAAATTAAGTGCAAATGGAACAATATTTGCAAGATTAGTAGAAATAGAACAAATAGGAAACGTAAGTTCAAATGCATCATCAACAATAAGTAAGATAGATAAGACAGCACCAACCGTAAATACAGCATTAACAGCAACAGCAAGCACGACATCAAGTATATCGTTAAGTACAGCAGCAACTGATAGCAATTCAGGATTAGGCAAGATAATTTGGTATTACACATTAGATAATACAACAAAGAATGAAACAGATGAATATCAAAAAGCAGGAGCAACAGCGGGAGCTACAACACAACAAACAAAGACACATAAAATAGAAAAATTATCGGCAGGAAAGACATATAAAACTTATGCAGAAGTATATGACGTAGCAGGAAATAAGACAAGGACACCAGTAGGAAGCGAAACAGTAGATAAAACAACAGTAGGAATGACAGAAAAAGAAATAGGAACAATAACAGTAACACCAAGTACAACAGATTGGACAAATCAAGATGTAAGCTTCACAATAACAACAACAGCAAATACAAGTATATTTAAGTTACAATATTCAACAACTGGAAATAGTAATTGGGAAGATTATGTTGAAAGCAATAAACCAAAACTAAGTGCAAATGGAACGATGTATGCAAGGTTGGTAGAAATAGCCCAAACCGGAAACATAAGTTCAAATGCATCATCAACAATAAGTAAGATAGATAAGACAGCACCAACAGTAAATACAGCATTAACAGCAACAGGAAGTACAACATCAAGTGTATCGTTAAGCACCGCAGCAACAGATACTGCATCAGGATTAGGAAAGATAATCTGGTATTATACAGTAGATAGTACAACAAAGAATGTAACAGACGAATATCAAAAAGCAGGGGCAACAGCAGGAGCAACAACACAACAAACAAAGACCAAGACAATATCAGGCTTAACAAATGGAAAAACATATAAGATGTATGCAGAAGTATATGATGTAGCAGGAAATAAGACAAGAACACCAGCAGGAACAGCAACAGTAGATAGAACAACAACAGCAATGTCAGCAGTAGGAACGATAACAGTAACACCAAGTACAACAAATTGGACAAATGGAAATGTAACATTCACAATAACAACGACAGCAGATACAGGCAAATACAAGTTACAATACTCAACAACCGGAAATAGTAACTGGGCAGACTATAATGCAAATGCAAAACCAAGCTTAAGTGCAAATGGAACAATGTATGCAAGATTAATAGAAATAGCACAAACCGGAAATGTAAGTGGCAATACATCATCAACAATAAGTAAGATAGATAAGACAGCGCCAACCGTAAATACAGCATTAACAGCAACAGGAAGTACAACATCAAGTGTATCGTTAAGCACCGCAGCAACTGATAGCAACTCAGGATTAGGAAAGATAATTTGGTATTATACAGTAGATAGTACAACAAAGAATGTAACAGACGAATATCAAAAAGCAGGAGCAACAGCGGGAGCAACAACACAACAAACAAAGACAAAGACAATATCAGGCTTAACAAATGGAAAAACATATAAAATGTATGCAGAAGTATATGATGTAGCAGGAAATAAGACAAGAACACCAGCAGGAACAGCAACAGTAGATAGAACAACAACAGCAATGTCAGCAGTAGGAACGATAACAGTAACACCAAGTACAACAAATTGGACAAATGGAAATGTAACATTCACAATAACAACGACAGCAGATACAGGCAAATACAAGTTACAATACTCAACAACAGGAAATAGTAACTGGGCAGACTATAATGCAAATGCAAAACCAAGTTTAAGTGCAAATGGAACAATGTATGCAAGATTAATAGAAATAGCACAAACCGGAAACGTAAGTGGAAATACATCATCAACAATAAGTAAGATAGATAAGACAGCACCAACCGTAAATACAGCATTAACAGCAACAGGAAGCACAACATCAAGTGTATCTTTAAGTACAGCAGCAACAGATACTGCATCAGGATTAGGAAAAATAATCTGGTATTATACAGTAGATAGTACAACAAAGAATGTAACAGACGAATATCAAAAAGCAGGAGCAACGGCGGGAGCAACAACACAACAGACAAAGACAAAAACAATCTCAGGCTTAACAAATGGAAAAACATATAAAATGTATGCAGAAGTATATGATGTAGCAGGAAATAAGACGAGAACCCCAGCAGGAACAGCAACAGTAGATAGAGCAACAACAGCAATGTCAGCAGTAGGAACAATAACAGTAACACCAAGTACAACAAATTGGACGAATGGAAATGTAACATTCACAATAACAACGACAGCAGATACAGGCAAATACAAGTTACAATACTCAACAACCGGAAATAGTAACTGGGCAGACTATAATGCAAATGCAAAACCAAGCTTAAGTGCAAATGGAACGATGTATGCAAGGTTAGTAGAAATAGCACAAACCGGAAATGTAAGTGGCAATACATCATCAACAATAAGTAAGATAGATAAGACAGCACCAACCGTAAATACAGCATTAACAGCAACAGGAAGTACAACATCAAGTGTATCGTTAAGCACCGCAGCAACTGATAGCAACTCAGGATTAGGAAAGATAATTTGGTATTATACAGTAGATAGTACAACAAAGAATGTAACAGACGAATATCAAAAAGCAGGAGCAACGGCGGGAGCAACAACCCAACAAACAAAGACAAAGACAATATCAGGCTTAACAAATGGAAAAACATATAAGATGTATGCAGAGGTATATGATGTAGCAGGAAATAAGACAAGAACCCCAGCAGGAACAGCAACAGTAGATAGAGCAACAACAGCAATGTCAGCAGTAGGAACAATAACAGTAACGCCAAGTACAACAAATTGGACGAATGGAAATGTAACATTCACAATAACAACGACAGCAGATACAGGCAAATACAAGTTACAATACTCAACAACAGGAAATAGTAACTGGGCAGACTATAATGCAAATGCAAAACCAAGCTTAAGTGCAAATGGAACGATGTATGCAAGGTTAGTAGAAA
>CANRBH010000063.1 GCA_947628825.1 uncultured Clostridia bacterium
AAAGCATTTATTAAAGCACATGCTCCCGGAATTGGAATAATGTCAATATCATTTTTTACCGCTTCTTTTACAATTTCTTCTCCCGGATCTGATATTACTGGTGTTCCTGCATCTGTAACAACTGCAATATTTTCCCCATTTAATATTTTTTCAATTAAATAATCTGTTTTTACATCTTCATTGTGTCTGTGATAACTTACTAAAGGTTTGGATATATTTAAATGATTTAATAATTTTAATGTTTGTCTAGTATCTTCTGCTGCTATTAAATCAACTTCATTTAAAATTCTTACTGCTCTATAAGTAATATCTTCTAGATTTCCAATAGGCGTTGCGACTAAATATAATTTTCCTTTTTCCATTTAATATTCCTCTATTTATCTTTATAAATTTTTCTTATTTCATCTGTATAACTTCCATCTAAATTGTATATTATAAGTGGTTTTTCAACTTTTAAAAAAGTTCCTGCACCTTTAACTGCTTTTATTAAAACTAAGTTTGACTGTTTTTCTACATTAGAATAAACAAATCTCATTCTTTTTACTTCTAATTTATATTTTCTCATATTTTCAATTAGTTCAGTTAATCTATCTGTTCTATAAACAATATAAAAACTGCCATTATCTCTTAGAAGTTTACTTGATACTCTTAACCAATCATCTAAACTTGCTGACATTTCATATCTTGAAATTTGTTGTTTTATTTCTTTGTTTTTAATTCCTGTACCACTTTTTTTATATGGTGGATTTGTTACAACAACATCAAAATAATTATTTTCTAAATTTATTTTATTTATATCTTCATTTATTATTTCAATAATATTTTCTAAAGAATTTAATTCGACACTTCTTTTAGCCATTTCAGCTACTTCTTTTTGAATTTCTATTCCATATATTTTACTTGGACTAATTTTTTTACTTAGAAGTATTCCTAATATTCCCGTACCTGTTCCTAAATCAACAATTTTGCTTTCTTGTTTTATATCTCTAGCAAATTCAGTTAAAAGTACACTATCAATTCCAAAGCAAAATCCTTCTGTATTTTGTATTATTTTTAATCCTTCATAATTTAAATCATCTATTCTTTCCATAGTACATTTATTATACTCTAAAATCTGCTATTTTTCAATATTTTTTGCTCATATTTGTTATATGGTTTTGCTTTTTTTATAAAATATTTACTTATATTATTTTTTTACAAAAGTATCTTTCATTTCTTCTCTTATTTCTCCATTTATTTTAAATTTAACACCAATAACTTCTGTAAATTCTGTAAGTGTATTTACTATTGAATATATAGCATTAGTTCCAGAACTATTTAAAAATTCCTCTGATAAATCTATTTCTATTATTCCTTTTTCATAATTAATACTATTTACTTTTGTTCCTTCTGGTATAGCACTTATTAATCCTTCTGTATTTGGTCCTGCTAATAATAAATCTAAAACTACTTTATATGGATTGTCTATTAGTTCCTTTGAATCTATTGTCCTTTCTTCTTTTGTTAAAATTCCTGATGTATTATCTAAAAAATATAAATTGACTTTAGTTTGTCTTACTACATCATCTGTAATTTCTTCTTCGGGTTCAATTTCTACTATGTTTTCCACATTGTTTTCAACTTCTGTGGATACACTGCATATTATAAGTATAATTATTACAATTATAAATATTATCGGTATAATAATTTTCTTTTTCATAATAATTTCATTCCTTTCCTTTTAATAAATATGAAGCGTGTCTTTTTTTTATAACTTTTTTGATATCAATATTTATTAGTGGCAATAATTTATGTTTTATTTATAATTGACAAACTATATTATTATTTATAAAATACTATTAGAATTATTTGGAGGTATCATGAGCAATTTTAATCCTAAAGAAACTTATAGAAAAATCTCGGATATAAGTATTGATTACTTAAAAAATGATTTAAATATAAAAGGACTTATATTTGATTTTGATGGAACTTTAAGAGTTAATAAAAAAATATCTGATGATACTTTAAATTTTTTGAAAATGGCTAAAGAATCAGGTTTTAAAATTTCTGTTGTTAGTAATAACCCTCATGTAAGCAATACTATATTAAAAGATTTGAATATAAATACTACTCAAAAATTTGCTTGTAAACCTTTAAAAAAGCCTTTTTTAGATATGGCTAAAAGAATGAAGCTTGAACCAAATAGAATTGCCGTTATTGGAAATAGTAAGATTTCAGATGTATGGGGTGCTAATAGAGCTGGTATGCATTCAATTTACATACAAGATTTAGATAATTTCTTTTTAAGAAAAAAAATAAAAAACAGTTTAAAAAATATTGGAATAAAACACATTGAATAGATTTTTAAAATTTATAATTCAAAAAGGGAGAATGCTAAAATTAGCATTCTCCCTTTTTTTATCTTGATATTTTAGTTGCCTACAGATTTCATATACTCGCTAATAGCTTTTGCCTTTTCTTCATCAGACATATTATTCCATACATCTTCGTTTTGTTCAGGATTTACCTCAGTAACTTGGTTAGATTCTGATTCAAAAGCAGATGTTCCTTCATCAAGTTCATTTCTATATTGTTGTTCTTCAGAGATCTGCGTAGAAAAAGCAACATTGTCAAATTTTATAATGTCTATTGTTCCATTTTTATCATCAAGATACGATATTTCAACAATGTCACCATCCCGAGTGATTGAAAGTTCATCTGAAACGCTATAGGATGCAGAAAAGATTTTTTCATCTTTACCATCCAAAATAAGATAATAGTAAGTTGAACCATCTTCAACAACAGAGGAGATTCTTTTTACTTTTCCTTTATATGTGTATCCATAGGTTTCATTAGATCCAACTACATATGTGCTACTATTTCTGGAAACTGACTGGATATAAGCACGGCTGGCCTCTTGCAAAGTATTCCCTCTTGCAGCAATACTATAGTTTTCAATATTTACCATAGCATAGCTCTTAATAAGTCCTTCTTCATCTTTGAGAGCCATTACATAAGTTGGAATACCATTTACATTAAGAGGAAGAGGCTCTGTAGATACATATCCAAAATCAGAAACCAATCCTTGAGCAGAACTCATAGCAGCAGGTTCGGTCGCACCAGTCATATAACAAATTTGTGAATGCTTATTTCGAGTATTTACCATAATAAAACCGACGCAAGAGTCATCACTGCCAACACTGGTCATACCAGTAAAATAGTAGCAATCTCCATTAACATATACTGTAAGAGTCAAATCAGTTTTTTCAATCATATCGGTGTGAGCGAAGTTCCAAAAACCGTGAATAAGTCTACCCCAGTTGTTAATCTGACGTTCAATAAATTCTTTTGGTTGAACTACATCTACCCATTCAGGAATTTCATTTAGTGCATAAAATTCGGTTTCGCCAGTTTGAGCATCAACTATTATAACGCCTATTGCTTCTCCATTTGAGAAAAATGTATGCATTTTATATGCTGTTACCACCCAAAAAGGTCGACCGGTATCATTAATTTCAAAAGTAAATTCAGTCAAACCAATATCTTTGAATCCTTCATTGCGAATATGTCGAGTCAAATCGTTTTCAAAATAAGAAGAAGGTGAATAAACAATATTTATATCTTCTCCATCAAGTTCGGTCACAAAATTTACTTTATTTTGATTTGAGGCAGAGACAGTAATATATCCAGGTAGAGAGTGGTTGCCATTCCATTTCCAAAAGCCATCATGCTCCAAAGGAATAACATATTCGATTTCACCATTTACTTCTTGAATTGCAGCATCTCCAAGTCTTACCCGTGAACCTAGTGCAATCTCTTCACCGATTTTCTTATCTGCCTGTTTATAGGCAAGACTTTCATCTACGATTGGTATTTGAGAATTGTCAATTTGTTTTATCATTTCATCAAATTCAACAACTTCTACATTTCCTAATTGTGTTTGAAGTTTTCCTACATGGAAAATTGGCATACTTATAATTGCCAAAATTGCACCTGCAATTAATTCTAAAATAAAAGTTCCTATTAAAATTACCGAAAATAAATCCCAATTATCAACCCAAAAACCAATGACTGCAACAATAACTAAAATACAAAGACAAACATAAAAAACGCCTCCTGCAAAACCAACAGCTAATGTTGGCAAAAACAGATAATAACAAATCCAGATGAGAAATGCAGCTAATACTGTTACACCAAGATTAATGATAACCATTTGTCTACCTCCTAAAGTGTATATGCATTTTTGTTCGGATAGAAACTAAAATATACTCCTTTCTGTACAAGTTTAATTAAACGTACATAAACTAATTATACGTTATTTTTATTATAGCAAAAATCATAGTATTTTTCAATGTTTTATATGTAATTTATATTTTAAGTGAAGTGAAAATTTAAATTCCAGTTTTAAAATAGAAAAAAGGAATTTAGTCTTACACCCAATTCCAGTTGAA
>CANRBH010000064.1 GCA_947628825.1 uncultured Clostridia bacterium
GTTAATACTTTATCTACTTTTGGTGCATTTTTATCTATATTTAATACTCTTCCTGATGCTGTTCCACTTGTCATATCCAAACTATTTAAGATTCTTACAAATATCGTTGTTCCATAGTCTTCTATTTTAAACGCATCTTTATAATCTCTCCAATTATTCACATTATTTATTGAATATTGAATTGTTTGACCTTCTTCGTGTATGTCTGTCTCTATACTTACCATTACAAATCTATTTGTCCATTCACTTGGGTCAAAAATAACTCTTGTATTTGCCGTACTTACTTCTGGTGGTGGATTTTCATTATCTTCTCCTTGTTTTCCTACATATTCTACTCCTTCTCTGGTTACATCAAATACAAAGCCCTCTGGTGTTACTACTCTTACTGTTCCTTCATCTTTCCTTCTTACTAAAGATTCTTTCAGATTTCCTTTCTCGGCATCATTCCTTATCTCTTTTTCATAGACATCCATATACTCTTTATTGGTCATATCTTTTATTCCGGCTTTTATTTCTGTCCCTCCTCTGTCTAATTCTATTAGACTTCTATATTTTTCTATTTTGCTTAATTTTACTGATTCTAAAGTTCTTCTTATTAGTCCATTATCTCCTGATAAAAAGCCTATTGATATCCCTGCTAATAATAACATTACTATTATTGTTACTACTAAAGCTATTACGGTTATTCCTTCTTCATTTTTGATTTTTCTTTTCATGTTTTTCCCCTCTTTCTTTTTTACACCACAAAAAAGCCATGTATTTTAGATTTCACTAAAACACATAGCTTTTTGTTCTATGTTTATTCTTTTGTTTATTAAATTCCTTGTGTGTGTGTGTGTGTGTACAGCCCCAAGGCTTACAAGCTTTGCCATTTTATTTTCCTTTCTTTAGTGCTATATATAATATACTAACACACACATTTCATAAAAAGCAATTATTTTTTTATAATTTAACCAAACTGTAATATATTTGAAATATTACGTTTGAAGTCTTTTTCACATACAAGAATTATAAATTTAAAACTATTTTTCCATTTCTTCATCCGTACTATCTCTAGCTTCATTATCTAGGCTATCATCTGCTCTGTTGTTTTCTTTATTAGTCACACTAAAACTAGGTGAACTGATGTCTGTTCTATCATCTCCAATACTTAAGTCTGACAAGCTCATATCTGGAACTCCTTTTTGTAAGTCTTTAATGAACTCATTTCTTTCCTCTTCTAAAGTATTTTCACTTTGTAATTCCTTATTTGGATCATAACTTAATATGCTAGAAAAATCTTTTACTTTTCTAGTAAGAGCTTCAAATTGAAAAGAGAAATCAATTAGTTCTTTGGAAGATTTAGTTCTTAAATACTTTGGATTTAAATCCATACTATCTTTTGAGCTTAATCTTGCTCTATCCAAGGCGTCTGCATCTCTTATTATAGAAACCATTTTCATAGTTTTTTCCAAATCCTCTTCTTTTACACCATATTTCTGTGGCATTTTTGTAGCTTTCTTTTCTGTTCCTTCATGAGCGTCAATTAAAGTTTTTAATATACTCATATCTTCTTTGCTGTATGGCTTTCCATCTATATGTTTTAATTGTTTCTTTTCTACAAGTCTTGCACTTCTTTTTGCGTGTGGACCAACATCTGCTATTCTTCCAATATCATGGTAGTATCCAGCAGTCGCTAATATGTCTAACATTCTATCATCTAAATTTAATCCTTCTCTTTGTGCTAATATAAGTGCTATAGAAGTTACTCTATTGCTATGATTTATTCCATGAATTCCTTTTCTAGTAACAGGATCTTTCGTAAAGTCATTCATTTTTTGTTTTAAAAAATTTCCTTCTCTAGATTGTAAAAATTCAGGAAGCACTTTTGAAAGATTTTGCTGTTTTATCCCCTGTTTGCTAAATTCAATTATGTTATTAACATATTTTTTGTCTCTTACCGATTTTTTTGTTTCTACTTGTCCCTGTTCAATTCCTTTTGTAACTCTATGAACTTTTGTGTTTTGATTTTCATCAATTTCTTTTTGAGGTTTAGTAATTCTTTTTATAAAATCTTTAATAAACTTTATACTATTTTTTAAAGTATATTTTGCTTCTATTGAACCAACATGTAGCAAAGTATTTGCTCTATTTCCAAGTTTTAAGATATCATTTTTTATATATCCATTTCTTTCTTTATAGCTTTCTAATGCTTCTAGAAATTCTTGTGATGGTGTATATTTATCTCCGTCCCTTTCAATTTCTTCCTTAGTTCTTTCTCTTAATCCAATTTGTTTATACCCTTGACTATCATATATAATATTACCTTGTTCATCTTTTTGTAAATCTAAAACAAATTGAGTAATACTTGTCCTTTCAGGAGGTATGATACAATCTCCTTCATGAATTATTACATTGTCTACCATTCTTGATTTATAATTGCTCATTTCTTCAAGCTTTGGGTTAAATTTTACTGCATACATAATTTGTTCAGGATTTAAAACTTTATTGTCACTGAAATTAGATAAATTTTTCAAATAATTTTCTAATTCAGGCACTCCAAGAAACATAACTGCTGCTGGAGTTCCATATGAGTCTATTATTCCTAGTGCGCCTTTAGCAGATAAGATTTTTCCACTTTCTAAAATTTTATGTCCTACTTCTTCATTTGGTACGAAATGATAAAGGCCCTTATCTACTGCCATTTTATTTACTTCATCAGTCATATTTAATCGTACTATTTTTAATAATGTAGAAGCTATTGCACCAGGCATGAAGATAATTAAATTTTCTAATTTCATTGCTTTCCTCCCATAGTAATATTAACACAAGAGGCTTTTTTATTCAACTATTTAATAACATAATTTAAAATTAAAATATTATATTATAAACTTCATATAAAGTTATTGTTTTATTTTTCATTTCGTGTTATATTTAATATATCACAAAGGAGAATTTATATGATTGAGGAAAAATATGACTTTTATAGTCCAAGTAACATAAAAATAAATGACTTGGATGTAAATATGAAAAGAAGTCTTTCTGTTATGGACAATTTAGATTATTTTACTAAGACTCACTGCACTAATGTATCTAATTTATCTGCACGTATTTGCGAATATATGCATTGTAATAATCAATTTACTATACATTGTTTAATTGCTGGATATGTACATGATTTGGGCAAAATGTTCATTCCTCAAGAAATACTTACTAAAGATGGTAAATTAACTAATGAAGAATTTGATATAATGAAAACTCATACAACTTTAGGTTATGAATATTGTATGAAAGATATAAATCTTAGACCTTATTCTGATGGTCCTTGGTATCATCACGAAGCACTAAATGGTACTGGATATCCTAGAGGATTAAGAAAGCCTGATATACCTTATTCAGGTCAAATAATTAGAGTTGCTGACGAATATGATGCTTTAGTTACCAAAAGGCACTACAAAACTCACGTAAATATTTCTGAAACCTTAAAGGATTTAATCGCTAATGCAGAACCTCCTAAGAGTGTAGTTGCTCTTGATGTTTTGAAGCAAAATCAACTTCTTGGAAAGATAAATCCTAAACCTTTAAAAGCTTTATTTAAAGCTACTATTGATGATATATTATATGAAATAAGTGGAATAGTAAATTATGTTAATTATATTGAATCCCAGTTAAGAAGATTTGATAATATATTTAAATATGAAAAGAAAATGAATTCCTCAAAAAGCTTAGAGAAAAAACAATATTATAAATCAGGAATGCTTTTACTTCTTGAAAGGGGTGAAACTCTAGATAATTATAAACAAATATATAACGAATATAAAAATGCTTTGGTTATTAGAAAAAATAGAATTGATGATTTATATAAAGAAATAAAAATTATTAAAGGATTAAAAATTAGAACTAAATAGTTTAAATATAAAAGGAGTACTTATAATCGAAAATTAACAAGTACTCCTTTTTTTATATACTTAAGCCAATACTAACACCGAGTGCGTTATTTATTTGACTCATTATTTTTTGATCTTCTATATGACCAATTTTTTCTTTTAATCTACTTTTATCAATTGTTCTAACCTGCTCAGCAAGTATTACTGAATCAGTTTTTAATCCTACATTTTGAGAGCCTATTGGTATATGCGTTGGTAATTTTGTTTTTCCTAGTTGTGATGTTATTGCTGCAGCTATTACTGTTGGACTATATTTATTTCCCATATCATTTTGTATAATCACAACTGGTCTGACACCACCTTGTTCCGAGCCTACAACTGGACTTAAATCAGCATAAAACATATCTCCTCTTTTTATTGTCATTTTTTCTTCTCCATTATATAAATTAGAGATGATATATCTTAAATATTTATTTCAATCTCATTATATAATATGTAAACTTTTGTCTTATTGTTATTATCTATAATTTCTAATTTTGTTGG
>CANRBH010000065.1 GCA_947628825.1 uncultured Clostridia bacterium
GAAGGACTTAAGTCCTAGCCAGAAACATGCCCTTATAGGGCAAATTAAAACTACCCGTTGAACGGGTAGTTTTTTTTTGACAATTCATACTAAATTTTTTTCAAAAACATTATATAGTTTTTTTGAGATATTTGTCAAGTAATTTTTAGATTTTTTTCTACTTTTTTAATAAAAATTATATATGTACTTTAAATCACTTATAGATACCATTTTTATTGCCTCTCGTACTGGATTTTTCGAATCTAATTCTACTGTTTTACAAGTATGATTTACTATTTCTTTTTCATTTGCTCTAAAAACATTTGTAATGCACTCTAAATTTTGCTCTATTTCTAGCATATATTTTTCCACTTCTTCATCTATTTCTATAGGCTGTTCTAATTTTTCTAATTCAATTACTCCTTTATTCTCCACTTTACTAGCACAAATTTTTGCTAAACAAGTTGCTCCTATTTTTGAAAAAGCCATTCTTCCACTTTTAAATCTTTTGCTCAAAACAGTAAATATTTGACTTTCCATTATACCTGGATTTTTATATTCAATATCCTTTGGAGGCTCTGGCATTTCTCTATTTTGCTCTTGCAATATGTCTTGGTATCTTGGTAGTCCCTCACTCAAATAACTTTGTAGTCTTTCTATTTTCTTTACATCTTTTTCCTCCCCTCCACATTCATATTTTAGATATTCAAGAAATACTGGAACTTCATCATATCTTTTTTCTGCAATTAACTTTTCTATTTCTCTCCTATGTTCATCTTCCTGTAAGTCCCTTATTATTTCTTGATGTATATGAAAGTTATCTTTTTGCCTTATTGTATCTTTTGTCGCCAATTTATTTATCCATTTTGCTCCGTCTCCATTAAGTATTCTTAATTTTATTTTATCAACATCATACATTTGAAATATTTTTGCGTCTCTGCGTTGTTTCATTTCTTTTGAACTCATAAACCCTACTATGTATGTTTTTCCCATTAATTTGTGTCGTGGATCATCTTTCTTCCATCCCTCATAAGATATGTGCAATTTCAATTCTGATTTTACCTTACTTTGTGGCTTATATTCTTTTCCGTTGTCTTTCGCACATCATCTTATTTTTCTTTATTTGTTCCTCTCTGTCCTTTCCCTGAAGATTAATCCATAATCCATCTGCCTCCTCAAACAACACTGGAATTTCTTTTGTTCCAGGCACTAATTTTGCTTTTTTATCCATTCTTATTTGTTCTTGTTCTTTTTCTATTATTTTCATTCCCTCTTTAATGACAACATTTCTTACTGCCTCGTGGCTTATGGCTATATTTATACTTTCCATTAGTTGTTCTGCCGAATCTCTATATGAATTTGTTTCAACTGCTGTACTCAATATTTTTTCCACTAAATTTGATGAGATTTTTCCTATTGCTGATATGCTTATTAATTTGTCTAACAAACATACACATTTTTTGCACTCTTGCTTTGTGTTTTCATTTTCAACATATTCATATACACATCTTTTGTATGTAACTACTCCTAGAACTGTTTTTATTGAATTTACCTTATATCCTTTGTGTCTAAAAATTTTCTTATCTCTATTTTCCTTTATTTTATTATCGTAACTTTCTAATGCTGTCTTTAAAATGCAACAGCCTAAATCACATACAAATTTGTATATTTTTTTTTCTAAGTCATTGAATTTTAGTTCATTATTTGCTACAATATTATCAAACATAAATAATTCCTCCCAATAAATGTTACTCGCTAATCAACATTATTCGGGCGAAATTGTTTATGTTTTTTTATTTTTTTCTGAAAAAATATTCCCCCAAAAGAATTTAAACTTTGCCAACTAATTTTTTACACTAACTCCTTTTTCTTCAGCTTTCTATATTAGATTTATTATACATTACCTTCTTTTCCTTTTCAATTACGTTTTCTTTACATTTATGTTACGTTTATATTACATAAAAAGCACAAAAATTAATGAAGGTAAAGCAACATTTTTATGTGATGTTTTACCTTCATCCTATTATTTTTGCGAAAGATAATTTATCATCATAAACACTTATCTACACTCCGACCGTCAGAATCAGAATTATAATGCTCAAAACTAAATTCGACAGTCGGATTATAATCTGGTTCAATATAAGCAATTTGACTAGATTCCCATAAAACTCTTACCCCTTCTTCTGTTGTTTTTACCGTAACTGTAACTTGTGAATTTACTGGAATATTTTCAATTACACTACTTATTTGCTTCGAAGCATCACATGTAACCGTAATTGTATCTGAAAATACCGTCTCTCCATTCTTAATAGCTTCAATATCATATGTAACTGTAGCCGTATTAAATCTTTCATCATCTGAATCATAAGAAGTTAAAATTTCTATGCCACCTGTCAATTCTTCATAGCCCAAAGGAAACCCATTCTTGAATCGTGGTTGATCTTCATTTATATAACATAATTGAGGTATCCCATAAAAATGCTTATCTTCCGCATCAAAATCATTAACCATAACTATAAACAAACCATAATCACTACCTGAAGACTCAATTTCTCCTTGACATCCAGCATCATCAATAGGAATAATACATATAGGTGCCACATCATCAGCTTTAATATAGTCATACAACGCACTTTCCATTTCTTTCAATTGCTCCTCATTTATTTCAGAAAGCTCACTAATTGAAGGAATTAGGTTTTCATCTTGCAGTTCTGGAATATAATTTATCAAATCACCGTCAAAATCAGCCACCTTATAAATTTCCAGCTCTGCATCATCAGCATGCTGAGGCGAATTGTGACCGCTATCGAATGCTGAAGACCACGTTACTCCATCTGACCAAACCCAAAAATCACTTCCACCCGATTCATGTATCGAAATACCCCTCTCATTCACTATTACCCATTCATTATATTCATCTTCTGTTATTTCAAATTCCATAACCTCTTTCATAGCATTATATCCGTCTGGTGTTCGCGTTTCTTTCACATAATATTTACCTACTGGTGGAATATCAGACGAATGATCACAAAAACCACGTCCTCGCAAATCTACCCTATCATAAAAGCTTTCCTCACTACAAGATTCATCTGTATAAATCTCTATAACTGCACCAAATAATGTTTCCCCAAATTCATCAACTTTCTTTATAATAAATGTTCTGTTACCAGATTCTGGTGGTATTTCAACTTCTGGTAATTTTTCTCCCTTTGGTGGTGTTGGAGGTTTCGTTGTTACTCCTGTTACTGAATTAAGTATTCTCTTTCCTATGTCTTCCGCTTTTACCGTATATGTATAAGTAATATATCCCGTCTCTCCTATATCTAAGTATGTTTGTCCTTCTGGCTCTGTAAATGATTTAAAATTCTGTATATTTCCATCTGCTCCTATACTCTCTGATATCATTTTATCTATTATTTCAAAACTCTCTATCTTTACATTTCCTATATTCGTTACCTTTATTTGATATATAATATCTTCTCCTACTTGATATCTGTCTCCACTTGCTGGTTTTGATATTATTGTCTTTTCTACATCTATATCTGGACTTACTCCTTTTTCATCTGTTGGTATCTCTACTTCTGGTATTTTCTCTCCTTTTGGTACCGTTGGTCTTGGCACTCCTGTTAGCTCTGTAATACTGTTGACTATCTCTCCTCCTATGTCTCCTTCTTGTATTTCATATCCATATTGGAACTCTAATTCTTCTCCTGCTTGTAAGTCTCCTATACTAAACTTTCCATTCTTTGCTGTTATTCTTCCTTCTAAATCATTTTTTAATTTTATCTCAGGGTCTCCTGGATAATATGTTCCACTTTGTGCTACTAATTCATCTACTATTTCTACATTTGTTATTGTTACATTTCCTATATTCTTTACTTTTATTTTATATACTACTTCTTCTCCTACTATGTAATAATTACGTCCTTCATCAGGAGTACTTACTACTGTCTTCTCTACATGAAAGTTTGGATTATCACTCTCTACTAAACCTTTAACATTATCTCCTAATACCCCTAATATCTTATCTTGGCGTATTTTGTCTCCTTCTGGTCCATAGTATTTTACTTGATAACTACTTTCCTTTGCAGTGGTATTTTCTGCTATCCTTATGGTATCTTTCACTGTTGCTAGTTTTGTATTGCTTGCCGTTTCCGAAGATGCTGGTTCTAGTTTATATACATCTTCACTTCCTGTCCTATTTCCATTTCCTAAAGATATCTTTTGTCCTAATAACTTCACTGTATCTATGTAATATCCACCATTTAACTCTTCTTTATCTATTATTTCTTTTCCTTGTAAATATTCTATTAA
>CANRBH010000066.1 GCA_947628825.1 uncultured Clostridia bacterium
TATATTTCAGAAATATCTATATCTTCTGTATATTTTTCTGCTTCACTTAAAAATGTTCCTATTCCAAAAGATTTCTCATTATTATTTAATTCTTCATTTGTATTATCTGTGCTAACAGCTAAAGATGTTTTTGGTAATACCAAAAATAAAAGTATTACTACACTTAAAAAAATTTTAATTTTCATCTTAAGTTACTCCATTTTTATGGTAATATTTTTAATACTGTTTCAAGCAATGCTCTTATTATTGGTATTGACATTGATATTATTATTACTTTTCCTCCTATATCAACTTTACTTGCTATTGCTGATTCTCCAGAATCTTTACATATGCTTACTGCAAATTCTGTAAGTATTGCTATTCCTGTTATTTTAATAAGTATTTTTAAAAATCCACTGTTTATATTTGTTCTACTTGCAATATCTTGCATAATCTGTATTATTCCAGAAACAGAGTCTGTTATCATAAGAATAATCAATACTCCTGCAATAATTGATACATAAATTGCAAACTCTGGTCTATATTGTTTTAAAATTACAATTATTATTACTGCAATAAAGCCTACTCCTATTATCTTAACAATATCCATTTATTGCTCCTTTTTATAAATTAAACATTGTTCTTACAGAATTAAATAATCCACTTACTTCTTTTATTACTAGTGAAAGCACTATAATAAGTCCTGCTAAAGTTGTCATCATTGCTTGATCTTCTCTCCCTGCTCTTACTAAAACTTGATATAAAACTGCAACTAAAATTCCTATTGCAGCTATTTTAAATAACAAATCAATTTCCATTTCATACCTCTTAAACTAAAATTATCACCAAAGCTAGTCCTACAGTTGCACCTAATGTTTTAAACATTTTTTCATTTTTCTTTCTTTCAAGTTCTGCATCTTGCAGTTTTGTTTCTAGAAATTTTAAAGTAAGTCTTATTTCATTAACTTGTCCATCTAAATCAGTTTTTCCTAGCATTTTTGCTAGTCCTTTAATTGTATCTTTATCTTCTTTTGTAAGTTTTGTATTTGATTCATCAATAGCTTTTTCCCATGCTTCTCCTGCAGACATTATTCTCATGTTTTCTGCAGATTTTTCAAAAATTTCCCCCACATTTCCTTTTATGTTTTGAGATATATCTTCAAAAACATCTGGTATTGTTTCATATGTAAACTTTATTTTTTCTTCAAATATGTTTAGTGCACTTTGAAACTGTTTTAGTTCATGTACTCTAGTAGAATATTTTTTTGATATTGCTACTCCTAAAATAGTTGATGCTATAAAAATTGCTATTAAAAATATAAATTTTATCAAAATCATTTTCTTGTCCTCTTCTTTTGAATTACTTTCCTAGATATAAATATATGCTCGAAGCGCAAATTTATGATAAGTTTTCATCGTCACAAATATACATATTATTATCTAATGTATAAACATTTTTTATAATTCCCTTTTTTTCTAAAAAAATTATCTTTTGAAATATTTTTTCTTCATATAACTCATATAAACATTTATTTAATTTTAGTTCATCTATATTACTTCCATGTGCTGTAAAAATTCCTTTTATTCCTGAACAAATGCCATAATTTATCGCTTCAACATCTTCTTTAACTCCTATCTCATCTGCTGCTATTATTTGTGGTGCCATTGTTCTTACTGCTATTTTCATTCCTAAACTTTTTGTAACATTATCAAGTACATCAGTTCTTAGTCCTACATCATTTTGTGGAACTCCTTTATACATTGCTGCAATTTCTCCTCTTTCATCTATTAGAGAAATTGTATATCCGACATTACTTATGCATCTTATTAAATCTCTTAATACTGTTGTTTTCCCACATCCAGGTGGTGATACTATAAGAGTGTTATTTATATTTCCATTTTCAATCACTTGACTAAAGACTTTTTCACTTGCTCCAATTATTTCTTTAGCTATTCTTATATTTAGTGATGATACATAATTTATGTTACTTATTTGTCCGTCTTTCATAGCAATGTTTCCTGTAAGTCCTACTCTATGTCCTCCCATTAAAGTTATAAAGCCATTACAAATTTGGCTTTGATATGAGTATATTGAATTATCACAGAATACTTGCACACATGATAATATTTCTTTTTGTGTTGGTATGTAATCTAGTACTTCTTCTTTGTCCATATACTTTAAAATTATATTTCTATTTGCTCTTATTCTTATTTCTTCTAATCTATCAACATTTATATTATTAGAAATATCTCTTGGTAATACTCTTAAAATAGCCTGTATATTTTTAACCATTTTTCCTTCCTTTACATTTTTTTGTGCATTAAATCAATTTTCTTAAATTTTTAATTTTTTCTAACTTTAATTGCTAAAAAAATTAAAGCTAATAAATCTTTATTTTTAGTTTTTTAGACACAACAAAAAAAGCAGTCATATTAAAATATATGCTGCTTTTTAATTTATATTCTTATTATTTAACATTTTGTATTTTTATATTAACAATCTTGCTTTTATATTAGCAATTTTATTTTTATATTTAGGATTTTATTTTTATTTACTCCCAGTTATGGTAAACATTCATTACATCATCTAGGTCTTCAAGACTATCAATTAGTCTTTGTACCTTTTCTTCTCCATCACTATCTAAAGCTACAGTCGTTGTTGGTACCATTTGAACTTCAGCTTCTTCAAATTCTAATCCTTGATTTTCTAAAGCTTCTCTTACTGCTGAAAAATCAGCTGGGTCTGTTGTAATTTCATAACATTCATCATCACTTTGTACATCTTCTGCACCATTATCTAAAGCTATCATCATTATATCATCTTCTGATAAACTTGTTTTTGTTTTATCTATAACTATTACACCTTTTTTATTGAACATATATGATACACAACCTGTAGTTCCTAAATTTCCACCTGCTTTATCAAATAAATGTCTTACATCTGCTGCAGTTCTATTTTTATTATCTGTACTAGCTTCTACAATAAAAGCTACTCCCATTGGTCCATATCCTTCATACGTAATTTCTTCATAAACTTTATTGCTTCCTTCTCCTGAAGCTTTCTTTATTGCATTTTGTATTGTATCATTAGGCATATTGTTTGCCTTACATTTTGCTATAACATCTTTTAATTTAGAATTACCTGCAGGGTCTGGTCCACCTTGTTTTACTGCTAATAATATTTCTCTTCCTAACTTAGTAAATATTTTTCCTCTTGCTGCATCTGCTTTTCCTTTTTTGGCTTGTATGTTATGCCATTTGCTATGTCCTGACATGATTAATTCCTCCTTTATTTTTTTTAGTATTTAAGCTACCTTTATATAATAACATATTTTTTTATTTTTGTGTAGCCTTTTTTACGGATTTTTATTTTTTAATTCATTATAATTATAAAATGTCTAAAATTTTTTATTCATAATTTTTTACTATTTTATTTATCTATACATTTAAAATAGTTCTTTTTTGTTATTTAATTTATTTTAAAAATTTTAAAAAATCATAAGAAAATATCTATTTTTTAAGAAGTGGCCATATTTAATCACTTCTTAATTCTATATTATACTTTATAAAGATTCTATTTTCTTATAATTCTTCCTATTATTTGTATTCTGTGATTTGTTCTAGAACATGTAATTTGAATCTGAAATTACCTTTCAGATTCATCATCAAACTCTTTAACTCTTGTATTTACACCATCTATTATTTTATATTCTCTTTTAGAATTTTTATAGACTTTTTTCTGTATTTCATCTTCTAAATCTATTCCTAATATTTCTGATAATCCTAATAAATATATAGCAACATCTGCTAATTCTTCTCCTAAATCTTTTTTATTTTTTCTCCATGCTTCATATGCTTCAGCAACCTCTCCATATGTTAAACAAAACTCTTTATTTATATCTGTCACATTAAACCCTTTATCTAATTTATTTTGATATATTTCTTTTTGTAGCTTTTTTAAATCTACCATATTAATTACCTCTATATTTTTTTTATTTAGTCAACAACTTATTCTTTGTGGATTCATTATATAACAAAAATATAAAATTATCAAATCACACTTTTCTTGTTTTATGTAGTACTTTTAAAGAAAAACTTTTTTGTATTTTTCTGGTAATAGTTACTATTCACAGCCAATAAAAAAAGAGCATCAAAATCAGAGAGGTTATAACAATATTTCCTCTCGGTTTTTT
>CANRBH010000067.1 GCA_947628825.1 uncultured Clostridia bacterium
TTTAAAGCTCGTATTGTACATATATCAATATGCTACGAGCTTTTTGTTATTTTTAACTGTTAAAGATGGGATTATATAATGTCAATTATTTTATTTCAAGTATATTAGGAAAAAACTTAGGTATAAATTTAATTAAGTCAATAAAAAGCATACATCTTTGTGTATGCTTTTTATATAACTTACTTTACAATTAAACTTATTATCCAACGACATCTGTTCCTACATTCTTTAATAGGTTTAATAGAGCACCTGCTGCAAATACAAGAACCGCACCTACAACATATATAATTGCACTCTTCTTAATTTCTGCTTTTCCGTCTGGTGAAGCTGTCATAAATTTAACACCAAGTATTACTATTAATATAACAGCTGCTGCATAGCATATCAATTGAACTATACCAATAACTCTTGTAACTGGTCCTTGTAATTTTGTAGTTGCACCTGGATCTCCATCTGGAATAGTTACACCAAATACCATGCTTACTGCTGATAATATTGTAGCAATTATAACTAAAGCTACTATTATTTTTGACATTGTCTTTATTTTCATAGTCAATCCTCCTTTTGTTATTTCTTATTTTTAATTATAAAGTATTTATTTTAAATTGTCAAATATTTTTGAAAAAAATAGCATTTTTTATTAAATATTTTATTTAAATCGCTTCTTTTGCTATGTTTTTGCGGTTAATTTTTATATCATCTATGTCTTTATCATAGTATTCTGCTATCAATTTATCTAATTTTACACTTAAATCTAAAATAATGCTATAATCTTCATTTTTTGATATACTCCTATTGAGTTCTTCTCTTAAGTTATTTATTTTTTCTTTATTTGACATCTTTATTCTCCTAATTATGGTTTTCTTATATATAAAATACCATAAATTTACAAGGCAGTCAATAAATTTTGTCGTTTTTTATAACTTTTCCATCGACCAGATTCGACATATTTCAATACTTTTACTTATTTTACGATTGAGATAACAGATTCATTTTCCTTATATAGCTTTCTTAAAATTTCATTTACATAATCCAAATCTATTTCTTCGATTTTATCAATATATTCTATACTATTTATGCCTTTAATTGCATCTGATAGGTACATTCTTCCAATATCTTCAACATCATTGTATTCAGAAACTAAGGATCCATATATTTTCTTTTTACTTCTTTCAAAGTCTTCTTGTGAAACTTCTTCATTTTTTAACACTTCTAATATTTTTTCATAGATTCTTCTTGGTTCCTTAGATTCACCTCCTATTAGCGCGTGAGCATACGTTCTAGAAAATTCATAGCTCATATCTAATTGGCTTATCAAAAGTCCCTCAGTATATAAATCTTGAAATAATTTTGATGCTTTTCCTAATAAAGAGTTAAATATTATTTGACTTGCTAAATCTACCTTTACTTTATCCTCATCTAATTCGTCTTTATATCCTATCATAAATGCTGGCATACTATTTCCCATGTTTGCTTCTTTTTCTTTCATGTTTATTCCTTTAGGTTCTTCAGGATATATTCTTTTTATTTCTTCCATCTTTTCTCTTGGAAGTAATCTTTTCTTAATTTCTTCAATAATTTTTTCTGGTTCAAAATCACCACTTATACACATTATCATATTTGATGGATGGTAGAATGTGTTGTAACATGAATATAATACTTCTTTAGTTATTTTTGAAATTGATTCTACAGTTCCTGCTATATCAAGTTTTACAGCATTATTTTTGTATAGACAATCCATTGTATTTACATATAATTTCCAAGCTGGTTCATCATCATATCTACCAATCTCTTGTCCTATAATTCCTCTTTCCTTTTCTACATTTTGGTCTGTAAAATATGGATGTTGAACATAACTCATTAGTTCATCAAGACCCTCATAAAAATTATCAGTTCCTGCAAAAAGATATGCTGTATGGTCATTAGTTGTATAGGCATTGGCATCTAATCCAAGTGCCATCATTTTATAAAGGCTATCTACACCATTTTCATTTTCAAACATTTTATGTTCTAGATAATGTGCAACTCCATCTGGAACTTTTATTTCTTCTCCAGTTTTAGGTTCTATAAAATTATTATCTATTGAGCCAAATTTAGTTGCCCAAATTATATATTTTTTACTTGTATTTTTTTTAGGAATTACAATTATCTTCATTCCATTTTCTAATGTATCTGTATATACAGTTTCATCTATTTTATTGTTTCTAACTGTCTCCATTTTTCTTTCATTCCCTTCCAATGTGCAAAATTTTATTTAAACTTATTAAAATCTTGTATATATTGATATTATGCGTTAGCTTTTTCTTCTCCTTGTAAAAAGTAAATAGTATCTAAAGTTATATCTTTTGAAATACCTATAACATCTTCTTTAGTAACTTTCTCTATATTTGCGATGTACTGATCTAATGTTAAGTTTTCTTCATACAATTTTTGGTCAAAATAATATGTTATTAAATCTTCTTGAGATTCTGATATTAACTTTAGTGAAGATACTATTAGCTGTTTTGCAGAATCAAATTCATCATCAGTGATATTACCATTTTTCATTTCTTCTAATTGCTTTTTTATTACTTCTAAAGCCTTATCATAATTAGATGTGTCTATTCCAGTTTTTATAAATATTACATTTTTTCTTCTAATATATGTTGAGCCAGCAGAATAAGCTAAACTTTCTTTTTCTCTAACGTTTTGAAATAACTTTGAGTTAGCTCCTCCTCCTAAAATTGTATTGTATACTGATATTACAGTTTTAGGACTTTTAGGAGTGTTAAGTCCTATTATAAGCTTTCCTTGAGAAATATCCATTTTTTCTTTAATTTCTTTGTTTTTTATGGTATGTTCTTCTAGCTCATTATTTATTTGATTTTCTTTATTATTGTTTATTGGTAACTCTATTTTTTCAACTTCTTCTCCACAGCTAAAGCAATCTATTCTCGCTTCTTTTAGGAGTTCTTGATAACGCTTATATAAATTTTTTTCATCTATTTTTTCTAAATCTTCTATTTTTCCATATTTATATATTCCGTAAGCTTCTCCTTCAAACATTTCTTCAATGCATCTATCTGATGCATATCTAACTTTATTGTCTTTTCTTGCTTCTATTAGCTTTTTTACATTTTCTTTTTCTTGATCTACATACTCTTTCTTAAATCCATCATTTTCAACTAATGGATTAAAGACTAGATCTATTAAAAATTCTACGGCATTCTGTTTTTCAGGTAAATATTTATTGCTTAGTACTTCCATATAAAATTTTAGTACTTGATAATCTCCCATCTTATCAACACCACAATTAAAGCTTGCTCCATACATATCTTCAAGCTTTTTGTTTATTTCTAATTGGTCTTGATATTTTTCTGTTCCTCTTCTTAAAACTGCTGGTATCATACTATTGAATGTTACATTTTCTTTATTCATTGGAACAGTTAAAAATATTGCATATAAATTTGTTTTAAAACCTTTAGTTTTTATGATATTGCTTTCCATTTAATCCTCCTAAAATTTTTTATATAAATTTTAATTTTCATAGTATTTTAAATATATAATCTATTTTTATACATTATTATTTTTTACTAATTTTATTATTTATAAATTTTATATTTTTTATTCTTTTTAATTATAATTTATTCATAACTATTATTAAAAACATAAATAAATAAAGTTATTTTTGAGCATAAAAAGGACGCTTATAAAAGCGCCCCCTATTTTCTTAAAATTTTCTTTTTCTAGCTGCCTCTGATTTTTTCTTTCTCTTTACGCTTGGCTTTTCATAGCATTCTCTTTTGCGTACCTCTTGTAATACGCCATTTCTAGCGCATTGTCTTTTAAATCTTTTTAAGGCATCTTCTATATTTCCATTATTAACTTTAATCTCTGACATCTTTTTATCCCCTCCTTCCAATGCTTTAACTTTAAATAGTGGGATTTGGACATATTGTCCAATTTCTTTTAGTACTTAGTTATTATACATTATATTGCATAATATTGTCAAGTGTTGATTTCAAAATTTTTTTCGTTTGTGCCCTTTTTTACTTTTTGATTGTTAAAAATTTGCATGTTTTATTTTTTTACATGCTTTACTTTA
>CANRBH010000068.1 GCA_947628825.1 uncultured Clostridia bacterium
TTTATAATTACAAATGTTGCAGGTGGAAAAATTGCAAACCAAATATTATTAAAGAAATACATTGCTATTAACCACCAATTTCCTAAAGCTATATGTATAAATTTTCTACTTGCTTCTTTTCCTTTTTTCTCAAATAATCTTGCTGTAATTATTACTAAAAATATTGCTAAATATGATACTAATATCCCTAACCAGTTATTCATTTTTTCTTCCCCTATTTTCTACATTGCTTTAATTTATATTATTTGTTGTTTCATTTTTAGTTTATTCTCATTTACAATTTCATTTTTATTTTCATTATCTGTTATATTTTCAATTATATTTTCTATTTCATTTTTTATTGTATTTTCACTTGCTATTTCATTATCATTTTCATTGTTGTTTATTGTTTCGTTCTCATTTTTATTATCATTTGCATCTTCATTTACTGTTTCGTTTTTGATTATATTCTCTGGCTTATTTACTGGTTCATTATTTGTTTCTTCTCTATATGTAAGCCATGGGTTACTTGGATTAGGATCTGTTGGATCCCAATTTCTTAAATAGTCTGGATATCCTGATATTTTCTTTGCCAAAGGTTTTGCTAAAGGTCCTGCATTTGGACTTGAATAAAATTCTACTTTTGTTCCATTTGCACAATTTTCATATATCCATTTTGCATCTTGAACTCTTAGTCTAACACATCCTAATGAAGCATCTGTTCCTAATTTATCATATTCCCAATATTCCAATGTTGATGGATCTTGTTCTTGATATGGAACAGAATGAAATAAAATATTACCAGTAATTTTTGTTACATATTGTCCATAGACATTTCCTTGTAAAAATCCCCATCTCCATCTACCTGGAATGGTATAAACTCCTGACTTTGGAGTACTTATTCCAGTTGAGCATATCATTGATTTATAAGCATTAGTATAATTTCCTTGTTCATCTTTAGAATAAACAATTACTACTTGTGCTCCATAATTAACTTTAATATAGTATGGCATTTTGCTATTAGTTTTATTATTAGTATCTGTATTATTTTGTTCCTCTTCAACTAAATTTTCATCAGAGTTGCTAATATCAATAATATAAGTATCTTCTGGTTCTTCAACTATTTCATTTTTTTCAATTTCTTGATATGATATTTTAGTTTTGCTGGAATTTAAACGCATAAAAGAAGCAACCATTATTATCGCTACTATAACTAATATAATCATTATTAAAATTAAAGATCTTTTATTTTTCTTTTTATTTATCATTTAATTTTACCTTTCTTGACAATTATAACATAAAGGCAAGTAATTTACAATAATCACTTGCCTTTTTACATTATTTATTTACAAAATTCTATTTCATTTTTAATTTCCAAATTTTTAATCTAATATTTACAATGTTTTTAATAACAATAATAAACATCACATGCATTTAATCTTTTCAAATATTCTGAATTATTAAAATCAAAGCTCCTCTTTACGTTTTCAATAATGTCATCATTATTTTGTCCTGCATTTATGAAAACAACTATTCCATTTGATGTGTCTTTATTTTCAAAAATATTTTTTATATTATTTTCATTTACATCCATATCTTTAGCAATATAAGATTCGTTAACAGTACTAAACAATAATATATCATCTAAAAATCTATTGTTACTAGAATTAAAGAAAAATATTGTTGGTACATTTAATTCATTTCCTAATTTTCTAACAATTTCTTTTTTATCACTATACAAAGTTTCTGGCTCAATTCTAAATATTAATGGTGAAATTAAAACAAAAACTAATATAATGCTAATTATTATATCGCTAACTTTTTCTTTGCAAATTGATTTTAGTAATTTGTATAAATAATAAATTACTATAATAAAAGCTAATCCACATATTGGCATTATATATCTTAGTTCAATCCACGGAGAAGCTATTGCTACTACAATGAAGTAAAATAGTATTGGTAAAAGTATTATTGTTGAATACTTACTTTTCTGCATTTTTTCTTTATTATCATTTAGCTTTTTATATACTAACAGCATTATAAAAATAATCAATAATGCAAATAGTAAATTGTTAAATCCGTAATAGTTAATCTTGAAAATGTACTGAATTATATTGTTAAAAAATTGTCCTATTTTAGTCAGATTATCCATTGCTCCTTGGCCTCTGTATCCAAAGAACATATGCTTTATAGAATATGGCCATATTATTAAAGATATTATTCCACTTGTTATCATTGTTATTGTGTATGATGATAAATTTTTATATTCTTTTTTCTTTATGTATTTTATTGCAAATATCAAGTACATCATAAATAAGAAGAATAAGTAGTAATAATGTGTAATTACTCCTGCTATTACAGATAATCCTATAAATATTAAAGTTTTTATTTTTTTGCCATCTTTATTTTCTAATAACTTAATATGTAATAAAGTTGTTATCAAAATATTTAATGTAGCTAATCCATACATTCTAATATAAAAAACCGTTGATAAAGATGCCATAGTTATTGAAGATATAAATGCTAATACAATAGATTTTTCTTTTACTTTTGGCTCGTCTTCAAGTAATTTTTGTAATATTAGATACATCACTAAGGTTATAAAAATGTAAATAATAATATTTACTATTATTCCTGGCCACATTGAAAAATGATTTAAACTAAATCCCATTGCAAATCTTAATATCAAATAATAAAGTGGTGGATGAACATCATTTTTTTGGTTTTCATATACTTGATTGTACTTACCAACTTCATCATCTTCAACTGATAAATAATCTTCATAATATTCTTTAGTATGCCATTTATCATAGAAATCTTCATTAGCTTGTATTTCAGTTCTTTCATAACTAGCTAATCCTAAAGAATAAGCTTCATCCATATGTAAGTATTGTTTTTGCATCCCTCCTATTACATATAGAATTGTCTGAATTATTAAAAATAATGTTACTATTAAAATTTCTTTTTTCTTACTATTCATTTACAAACTCCTAGTTAATTTTACTATGTATTTTAACATATTAAGACTTAATTATCAATATTTATTTGTTTTCTCTTTTTTTGTACTAAATTTATTTTTTGCTTGACAATTGGTAATATTTGTCATATAATCTTGCTATAAGTTTTTATTCGCAAAATTTTTATATTATGTCTTGTAATTTTGTGTCTTATAATTTCCCTTAATAAAAATATTAAAAAGGAGGATTGGTGTGCATCAAAACAAAAATGAAGAAAAATTATTACTAGAACCCAAAATAGATGTTGTATTTCAAGCTCTATTTAGTAAGAATAATATTGATATTACTAAATCTTTTGTAGAAGCCTTATTAGAAGAAAAAGTTAATTCAATAATTATAAACGAGGACAAAGATTTAATAAGAGATAAGCCTGATGACAAACTTGGTATTTTAGATTTGCAATTGGATATAAATAATAAAGAAAAGGTTGACGTTGAAATACAACTAATAGAAAAGGAAGATTTTATAAAAAGATTGTTATGGTATTTTTCAAGAATGTATGGAGATCAATTAAAAAGAGGCGATGAGTATGATACAATCAAAAAGGTAATTTTAATTGCCATTGTAGATTTTAATTTAGAACAAACAAAAGATATTGAAGATATGGAAACAATATGGAAACTTGCTGAAATAAAAAAATGTGATAGAGTCTTGACAGATGAAATAGAAGTACATATAATTGAACTAAATAAGGCAAAAGATATGTACTTAAAAGATAGCAAAGATGAAAAAGCTCAATGGATGCTATTCTTAGATAATCCAAATTCAAGGGAGGTCAAGAAAATTATGAAGGAAAATGATGAAATAAATTCTGCAGTAATTAAAGTAAAAAAAATGACTGAAGACGAGAAAATGGAAAGATTAGCATTTTTAAGAAAAAAGGCAATTATGGATGAAAAATCAATTAGAAAAGCGGGATATAAGGCAGGAAAAAAAGATGGCGAAAAAAATATAGCACAATATAATATACCCATAAATGTAGACACAATAAAAGAAGGGTACCCAATATTGTGCACATAGAAAAAAGGTATAAAAA
>CANRBH010000069.1 GCA_947628825.1 uncultured Clostridia bacterium
TATTAAATTAATCTGGAACTTTTTTTTACAATTTTTTATTATCTTTTAAAACTGGAATTTAAATTTTCACTTCACGAATTTATATTTTATCAAAGAAAATCTAATAAATTAGTATGCTTTAATTTTTTTCAAAAAAAATATAGAGTAAAAACTCTATATCTTGGCGGAAGTGAGAGGATTTGAACCTCCGCGGCCCTTACGAACCCTAGCAGTTTAGCAAACTGCCCCCTTCAACCACTTGGGTACACCTCCAAATTATATAATATGTAAAATAAAAATGGCGGAGAGGGTGGGATTCGAACCCACGGTAGGCTCACACCTACGCCAATTTTCAAGACTGGTGCCATAAACCAACTCGACCACCTCTCCATATTACTGTTACAATTTGCTGTAACAGTATTTATAATAACATATTTTTGCCTTACTTGTCAATAGAAATTTCTAGATTATTTTTATTTTGTCAACCATTTGTCAACTAATTTATTTTATTAAGATTTTTTATTTCAAAAATTTATATTTTTTAATTTATAATATTAATGCTTTTTTATTTTTTTATATATTAATTCTATTTTTTATTTTTTATTATTAACTGTTAAATTATATTTTAATAAAAAATATTATAAAAATACAAAAATATTTTTCTCTATTTAGAATTTTTTATTCAACAAAAAAAATTATTTATTATTTTTTTGTTGACTTTTTAAATTGGCAAATTATAACATTCATTTTAATCTGTTTCCTTCTCTTATTTGCACTTTTTTAATTTTATTCTTTTTCCATTTTTTGATTGCATATTTTCTTTTATTTTCTTGTCTTTTTGATATTTTATTTATATTTTTATTGATACTATCTTTAAAATTTTAGTTTCATTGATTTTTTGCTTATTTTCTATTTTTTCTTATTTTCCCAAGGTATATAAAGCATATTTTATATTTATATTTTACTTATTTTTCTTTTTTATTTAGTCATCATTTGCTTTGTTCGTTGTCTTTTTGTCTACTTTTTTATTGCTTCAATTTTAGTATTTTTTTATAACTTATACCTTTTCATTGCGAATTTAACTTCTTTTTTCTTATTTTTTATGAATATTATGTTCACCTATCGTTTTTTATATTTTTTTATTCTTTTAATTTTTTTCGTTTATTTTGACTCATTTTTTGCTTCTTCGAATTTCATTTTTTGTTGTTTTCCCTATAGTTTTAGCTGTTTTATTTTTCTTTTTTCTTTTTTCTTTTTTTACTATTTTCCAAAGTCTATCTTGTCAAATTGACTATCTTACTTATTATAGCGTTCTTTCTTTTATATTTTACTTTTTTGTATACATTTTTCGAAAAAACGCATTCTCACTTTTAAGATTTACTTATAAAAAATTTTTTCATTTTTTCTACAATTCTTTTTTGTTTTTTATTATTTTTATAATACATTTTTTATTTTTTTCTATTATTATTAAATTTTATTTTTATTTATTCATATTTTTATATTTTTTATCTAAATTATTTTTATTTATTTTGTATTTTTTCAATTTTTTAATTTTTATTTAAATTATTTTTATAATATTTTTTCTTTCCAATTACTATTTAAATTATTTTATTTATTTTTTATTAAATTATTTTTATTTATTTTGCTTTTTTTATTTTATAATTATTTATTTTTAATAATAAAAAAATAAATAGGTTTTACCCTATTTATTAATTGCTATTTTTAATGCTTCTTTTTCTTCTTCTGATAATTTATTTTTAGATTCTCCTTTAATTATTTGCTTACAATATACATTTGAATTATCTATACCATATACACTATTTATTATTATTCCATTATTTTCATTATCTAATAATGCTAATGCAAAACTTAAATTATTTTTATTTGTATTATATAAATTATATTTTATAAGTCCTACTTTTTTTATACATTTAATTAATTCACTATTTAATTTATTACAATAATTTATTATTTCATCATCTTTTTTATTTAATTCATTTACTTGTAAAATATATTTTTTTAATATATCAGAAATATTTTCTCCATTACCTAATCTAATAGCTAATTTCTCGTATCTTCTTTTTGTTCTAAGCGTATAATAAATACTAAATAAAGCTATTATTAAAGAAACTACTGATATACTTAATGTTATAATATTAAAAGTTTCCAAAATAATTATTGTTCCTTTCTAATAATTTCTAATATTCTCTCTAGTTCATCATTAGAAGAATATTGAATAACAATTTTTCCACTTCTTGGTCCTGCATTTAATTTTACTTTTGTACCAAAAAAATTTCTAAATGAATCTTCTATATCTCTATATACTGCTTCATATTTATTATCTTTTTTTGGAGCTTTCTTTTTATTTTTTACTGTTCTTTCTATATCTCTAACTGTTCCACCATTTTCAATTATTTTTAATGCTGTTTCATATTGAACATCATTATCTGTAATAGCCATAAGAGATCTACAATGTCCTTCTGTTAATTTTCCATCTAAAGCTAATTGAATAACTCTTGAATCTAAATTTAATATTCTTAAAGTGTTTGTTACATTAGTTCTACTTATTCCTAATCTATCTGCTAAATCTTGTTGTCTTAAATTATAATTATCTATTAGTTGCTTATATCCTAAAGCCTTTTCTATTGGATTTAAATTTTCTCTTTGTATATTTTCTATTAAAGAAATTTCTTTATTTTTTTGTTCATCTTCATCTCTTACTAAACATGGAACTTCTTTTAGTCCAGCTTTTTTAGCTGCTCTCCATCTTCTTTCTCCAGCTATTATTCTATAATACTTACCTTTATTTTCTACTATAATTGGTTGTAATATACCATAAGTTTTTATAGATTGAGCAAGTTCTTCTATAGATTCATCACTAAATGTTTTTCTAGCTTGTTCTGTATTTGGCTCTATATCAACTATTTTAATTTTTTTGATATTTTCACCTTCATTATTTATTTCATTAATTTCTTTCAAAACTTTGCTTTCTGAAAATAAAGCATCTAATCCTCTACCTAATCCTGAATTCTTTGCCATTTATATCATTCCTTTCTTTATTTATTTTTATTCTTTTTTAATAATTCTTTAACTAATTTATCATAACTTTTTGCACCCTTAGACCTTGGGTCATATAGTGTAATTGGCATGCCATAACTTGGTGCTTCACTTAATCTTACATTTCTTGGAATTACTGTGTCAAAAACTTTATTTTCAAAATATCTGTTAATCTCAGTTACAACTTGATTTGATAATTTTGTTCTTGAGTCAAACATTGTTAAAACAGCACCTTCTATGCTTAAGTTTTTATTGTAATATCTTCTTACCAAATCAATTGTTTTTAATAACTCTCCTACTCCCTCTAGTGCAAAATATTCACATTGTACAGGAATTAAAACACTATCTGATGCAGTTAAAGCATTTAATGTAATTAACCCTAATGATGGTGGACAGTCAATAATTATATAATCATAATGCTCCTTAACATTGTCTAATTTTTTCTTTAATCTAAACTCTCTTTCCTCTAAATTTACTAGTTCTACCTCAGCTCCTGCCAAACTCATGTTCGTAGGGCATAAATCTAAATTTTTAACTTGTGTACTTTGAACTGTATTATGAACTTCTACATCATTTATAAGAATATCATAAGTAGAAAATTCGCTATTCTTTTCTAGTCCCATTCCACTTGTAGCATTTCCCTGAGGGTCAGCATCAACTAATAAAACTTTATTGCTTTTTTTAGCAAGTAAAGCTGCTATATTTATTGCGGTTGTAGTCTTTCCTACTCCACCTTTTTGATTTGCAACTGATATTATTTTTCCCAATTTTATCTCCTCCAGTCTAGATAATATAATACAAAAAAACAAGCAATCTGTCAACAACAAATTTGCTTGTTTT
>CANRBH010000070.1 GCA_947628825.1 uncultured Clostridia bacterium
TTAGTACAGAAAAATAGCAAATTAGAAAAATTAATTTCCAATTCGCTATTTTTTTATGCTACTTTTTCAGCAGCCTCTTAAAATATTTCCTACTTTTTATTGTAACCCATATAATCGTTGATACGAAATCGAAGATGCTGATACTGTTAAGCTTTAGCTGTTACAGTATCAGTATACAAAAGTTTTCGACAACGATTTATTTTTATTAGTTAGTTGGTTCTAAGTTTGAACTTGATAGACTAAGCTGTGCTGGACAACGTCCATATCCATAATAACCATAAACAACACCTTCTACAGGTTCTAATATTGCCTCACTGTTTTCTATATTTTGAAATAATGTAATACCTGTAATAGCAGTTCCTTCTTCTCCTTCTCTAATTCTTTTATCATACATACTCACGGCAACAAAGCAATCTCCATAATCCCAAATTAGATAAAAACCTTTGTCTCCATGTTTTTCATCCCATTCTGTTGTATTACAAAATTCTTCAAATGTATTAAATATATTGTTGTTACTTATATAACTAACGATATCATTTTGCCAATATAGTCCTGATGGATTTCCAAGAATTTTATATAACTCATCTAATTGTTTTTTTATAGGAATATCATATGAAATTCCAAAGTCATCTAAGCTAACTTTTGATACATATAGTTTTCTTTCAAAAATGTCTCCAAAAGTAAGATTTTGATTTTTATAATAATCACTATTCCATCTAATATCATTATCATTTTTTTCATTACAAATAGGTCTATACATATAACCTTTTCCATTTGTAGCTTTTACCTCAACGCAACAGAAATAAGCTCTTTTATCTAGGCTTGGTGAATATTGAGTTAAACCTTCATTTTCATCATTTATATTTATCTTTGAGATTTCTTCTGCAGTTAAACTAATATTATCTGTAAAGTAACTATTGTCAGAATAATATAATCCATCAACGTTTAATCCATTATTATAAGTTAATGGATTCGCATTCATTGGTATTCCTGTTGGCCATGAAATAGAAGAAGAATCTTTTTGAGTTTTTGAAAAATCTGGAAGATGTTCTAATACAGAATAGTATCCTTCCTCATTATCATCTAATTCATTTTCTTCAGTACCCACATTTACATTTTTATTATTATTTGATGTTTTTATTTTGCCTGTATTTCCATAAAAAAGTATTAAATTAATGATTAAACAAATAATTATTAAAATGCTTAATACTATATTTATTAGCATTATTCCTTTTTCTTTATTATTCATAAATGCTTTTCTCCTTTGTTATTTTATTTACGACTTTATTTTATATTATTAATTATTTTAAGTCAATCTCCTTTCAAAAAAAGAATCAATTAAATATTTTTTATACTTAATTGATTCTTATTTGATTTTTATTCTTCACATATGCACTTCATTGTTTTACATACTTTTTCAGGATTGTCATCACTATTAGTAAGTGCCAAATCTCCTAATGTTAGCATTCCAACAATCTTATTATTTTCCATAATTGGTATTCTTCTAATTTGAAATTCTGACATTACCTTTTCTGCTTCATCAACATCACATCCACATTCACAAGTGTATGGATTTACAGTCATGACATCTTTTGCTGTTAATGTATTAGTATCTTTACTTTCTGCTACTGCTCTTAAAACTATATCTCTATCAGTTACTATTCCAACTAATTCATTTCCATCACAAACTGGAACACATCCAATATTCTCATCACTCATTATTTTAGCACACTGTTTTAAAGTATCATCAGGTTTAACAGAAGTTACATTACAACACATACAATCATCAACTTTCATAAATATACCTACCTTTCAAAATATTACTATTATTATGTTCATTTTTAGAAACTCTATTCAAAAAAACTGAACAATATTGTACTCAACAATTTGTCCAGTTTTTTTATATTTTGCTATTTTTAATTTTTTTGATATCCTATTTTTTAGTCTTCTAATTTCTTTGTAATTACTTTTAAAGCTTTTTCTCTTGGCATTGTTATAACCTTTCCACAACCAAGACATTCTAGCTTAAAATCAACTCCCACTCTTGTTAAAATCCATTCTTTACTTCCGCATGGATGAACCTTTTTAGTTCTTACTTTATCTCCTACTTTGAATTCCATACTAATTTCATTTACTCCAATTTTAAATTTTATAAATTTATATATTTAATAAACTTTTTTGCTTAGCTGATTTTTTATATATTTACTTCAATTATTTTATTACACTTTTTAATCTTGAAATAACTTCATCTTTTCCAAGTACTTTCATTATTTCATATAAGTCAGGTGTATTTCTTCTTCCTGTTATAGCTACTCTTAAAACTGTACTTACATCGCCAACATGTCCAGGCCATTTTTCAGGATTTTGTTTATACTCCTTTACTTCTCTTGCATAACCACATTTTTCAGCTGTATCTTTTATTTTGCTAAACCAAGTATCTTTGTCATCATTTTCATCATATACTTTTAAATATTCATTTATTACTTTTTGTGCATCTTCTCCACTTATCTTGTCAAAATCAAATTTCTTTGGAGCTTCATACATATAGATAATATTATTTTTAACTTCAGACCATTTAGAAATATCTTTTCTAGGTTTTTGATTTCCTCTTTCTATTCCTAAAACTTTTAAAGCATATTCCTTATCTTTAAGTATTTCTACTAATTCTTGGTCATACTTTTCAGCCCATTCTAAAGATTTATTATATACTTCTTCAGCTGACATTTTTGATATTACAGTTTTGCCAATATCTAAAAGTTTAACCATGTCAAAAAGTGCTCCACTAACACTCATTTTGTTTAATTCAAAATCGAACTCATCCATTGATTTATCTGGATTTGCTCTTCTCCAATTTTCAAAAGTAGAGTTTGCAATATTTATTAAATATTCTTTTACTGCTTGCTCTGGTATTCCTTCTTCTTTGTAATAAGAAACTGCTGCTTCTGGATCTTTTCTCTTACTTAATTTACGTTTATTTCCATTATCATTTTTCATGATTGGTGAAATATGAGCATATCTTGGAGCTCTAAATCCCATTTCTTGAAATAGTTGTAAATGAAGTGGTACAGAAGATAACCATTCATCTGCTCTTATTACATGTGTTGTTCTCATTAAGTGGTCATCAACTGCATGTGCAAAGTGATATGTTGGAAGTCCATCTGCTTTTATAATAACTATATCTTGGTCATTTTCTGGAAACTCAACATTTCCTTTAATAATATCTTTGTGTTTTATCTTTCTATCTTCTCTTCCTGGTGACTTAAATCTAATAATATATTTTTCCCCGTTTTTAATCTTTTCTGCCATCTCTTCTACTGTAAGGTTTCTGCATTTAGCCCATACTCCATAATAACCTGGTCTAATTTTAGCTGCCTCTTGCTTTTTTCTAATCTCATCAACTTCTTCTGGTGTACAAAAGCATGGATATGCTTTTCCCATTTCTAGCATATACTTTGCAAATGATTGATAAATGTCTTTCCTTAAAGATTGCTTGTATGGTCCATATTCACCTTTTTCCTCAGTATCAGATATCATTCCTTCATCAGGTTCCATATCAAAATCTTTTAATGCATTTACTATACCTGTTACACCATTTTCAATTTCTCTTTTTTGGTCTGTATCTTCTACTCTTAAGAAAAATACTCCCCCAGTTCTTTTAGCTGCTTGTTTTGCTACTAAAGCTTGATACAAACCTCCTATATGAACAAAGCCTGTTGGACTTGGAGCAAATCTAGTTACTATTGCTCCTTCTTTTAATTCTCTTGGTTTATATTTTTCTTCATAATAGCTAATAGG
>CANRBH010000071.1 GCA_947628825.1 uncultured Clostridia bacterium
CAATTCTTCTGTTGTTTCAAAATTAAATACATCTGGATTACATGTATATCTTAAATCTTTATATGATACTTCATTTGTTTTTTTCATTGTCTCCTCCTAAATTATCCTTTGTTTTTTATAATGACATAAGTATTGCATCTTCTTTGCCTTCATAATATTTTTTTCTAGTTCCTACTTGTCTGAAACCAAACTTGCTGTACAACTTGATTGCCTTAATATTATGCTCACTTACTTCTAAATTTATTTTTTCTACATTATTTTTTCTTATTAAATAGCTTAACATACTTGAAGCAATTCCTTGACTGTATTTATCTACTCTTGTTACTATATTCATAATTTCCATTTCATTCAAAACTATTCTCATTCCTGTAAAACCAACAATTTCATTATTTTGTTTTGCGACAATATATTTTGAATTTTTAAAATCTTCTTCTAATGTTTTATAGTCCCATATATTCGGAAATTTATCATAGTCATTTTTTATCTGTTCTAAGTCAAAACTTGACAATTCCCATATTCTTATTTTATGATTTTCTCCCTCTTTTTGTCTTTGTGCTTGTGGCTTTCTTAGGTAAAGTGGGAAAAGTGTACTTGAATCACCATAGTCGCCCATTTCATATTTGTCTTGAGCACAAACTGCTATTGATTCTGCCATTTCTGGTAAATCTTCTACAAATTCATAACTCTCAGTTTTCTTTCCTTGAGCATATTGCTTTGAGTGTTTTGCACTAAGTAATGGTTCTATTTTTTCTGCATCTACATCTCCAACTATATATAGTGGATTTGTAAAATCTATATATTCAACAACATCTGAAATATTCATTACTTCAGGATTTTTGAATAGTGATAAATTTCCGTTATGTACCTTATATACTGAAAAGTAAACATTTTCATTTTTTGCATCAATCATAGATAATATTTTACATTCATTTCTTCCTCTTCTTATAAGCACTCCATAAGCTTGAGCCTTTAAGGAATCTACTCCTGCTATTGGAATTTTCTTAGCATCTGAAAACGCTTTAATAGTAGCCATTCCTACTCTAATTCCAGTAAATGAACCTGGTCCTCTTGAACAGCTAAGTAAGTTAATATCATCCATTTTTAATTTAGCTGATTTTAATACTTCCTTTATTTTAGGCATTAGTGTTTGTGAATGTTCTTTTTCTGATTTACTTGCAACTTGTTTAATTATTTTTCCATCTTCCATAATGGCTATCGAACATATTTCTCTTGATGTATCAATTGCTAATATTCTCATATACATCACTCCTTATAATTTGAAAAATCAATATTTTCATATTTCGTTCCAAAAGTTTCTATTTGTAACTTTCGCTCTTCTTCTTTTTCTCCTTTTTCAAATGTAATTTTAATATAGTCATTTGGTAGAATGTCTTCTATAAGTTCTCCCCATTCAAATAAGCATATTCCTTTATTAAAGTATTCTTCTCCTCCTATGTTTTCAAATTCATATATATCTCCTAATCTATATAAATCAAAATGGTATATATCAATTTGTTCATTATGATATTCATTAACTATTGTAAAAGTCGGACTTGATATCTTTTCTTGCATTCCAAAGTATGCTAGTATTCCTTCAACAAATTTTGTTTTTCCTGCACCTAGCTCTCCTGATAGAACTATTACGTCTCCTTTTTTTAGTATCTGTGCTAAGTTTCTTGCGTATTTTTTTGTGCTTAGTTCATCGCAGCATAATATTTCTTGCATTATCAGTCCTCCTTTCATAAAATGTATTTATTCGTTTTTATTATATATTATTTAACAATTTTATTCAAGGATTTTTTGATAATTAAAACTGTTATTTAGTTTTACTTTTAATTTATTCTTGATGTACTATTTTTAATTTTTATTAGATAAATATTCAGCTAATTCTTTGTACCCTTCTTTCGACCAAAATTCTGCTCTTTCATCATCATTAAAATTGGCTAATGGTACTTTTTCTCCTTTAGGAATAAATATCCTATCCCAGCTCCATCCATATTCCCCACTTTTTTTAATATCAATACTTCCTTCTGTTTTTGAGAAAAATACTTTTGTATCTTTTCCCGGTTCTGTATATGCTAAACATTCTAAAAAGTATGCATATCTATCTTGTATTCCATCCATAAGCTTTAAAATTCCATCTTCTCCAATAGTGTCATCTGCATAATGTGTATATGCTGATGGAAATCCTTTTAATGCTGGAATTACTAATCCTGAATCGTTTTTTAATACTGGACAACTTAATTTATCACAAGCATACTTTGATGAAAATGTTGCTACTTCTTCTATTGTATCTGCTTGTATTTCAATACATTCAATGTCTTTGCTAATTATATTTATTCCATATGGTTCAAAATATTTTTTTGCAGTAAATAATTTGAATTTGTTTCCTGTTACATATACTAAATCTTTCATTTTTGTCTCCTTTATTATTTTATTTCATTTTAATAGATATATTGTTTTGTTGTCAATAATATTATAGTAAAAAGTGGAGAGTCATATCTGACTCTCCACAAGCTAATTATATGCCCAATGAATATGTTCTAAGGATACTATTTTTTGGAACATAGATTTCATAAGATTTACTTTCTTCATCACCAATTCCAAATGTTGCAATTGCCCATAAAATTTTATTCATTTTGTTTTTGGTATAGGTTGTATATTCAACTATGTGAGGTGTACAATCATTATTTTCGTAAATCAATGTGTTTTCAGCTTTTACAGAGCCTTTCTTGATTCCACCGTTATCAAGCTTATAATAGTAGGAGTAAACATCTTCTGAATCAACAGATACATGAACATAAAATAGTCCACCAGAACCTTCTCCAGAGATTTTGACAGTATCTGCAACAGATATTAATTCCCAATCACCAGTCTTTTCAATTTCTTCATAATTCAAATTAGAAATACCGTTCAGACCAAAAACTCCAACCAGGCAGACAATAAAAAATTTAATAAATTTTACAAAGTGCTCCCGACTTGCTTCAAAATCTAAGACAGTCAGGTCAAGGATACTAAGACAGAAATAAAGAATTGCTCCTAAGCCACCAAGGACCAAAATAAACCACAACATATTTGTTCCTCCTTAAAAACTTTTATTGTTGAAATTCATAATATGTATAAAACCAAAAAGTTAGAGGAAATTCCTCTCACTAATTAGTGAAAAAAGGGTAATAAACACAGGAAACACCTGTATCATATTTATTATATCATAATTTATACGATGTTTCAATAGTTAACATAAAATTATTTTTCTTATATTTTATACCATAAGAACGATAGTTTTTTGACTATCGCTCTTTAACTAGGATTTTTTATGAAATTTTCAAAAATTACATATTTTCATAATGTGACCACTTACTTAATATTTTATAGTAAATCTACCTCATTTTCACGGAAGTTTAACAGTTAATTAAAGAAAAATTTTACAAAAGTATTGCAAATACTTTATTTTTTTGTCAAATTTCAA
>CANRBH010000072.1 GCA_947628825.1 uncultured Clostridia bacterium
ATACTTATATCATTTTCATCTTTTATGCTAATTCTTCCATTAACCATAACTAAGTTTTCTTCCATAAGTAATCTATTGCAATTATTGTAACAACTTTCAAAAACAATAATTTCACAACTTCCATATAAATCTTCAACTGTGACAAATGCCATAACTTTATTGTTTTTAGTAAATTTCTTTTTAACACTACTAATAACTCCTGCAAAAGTTACTTGTTTGCCATCTTCTAAGTCACATTTTCCTTCTGTTTCAAGTTGTTCTAAAGCTTGTTCTATCTGCATAGTATTAAGATTTGTTGTTTCTTCTAATTGCTTTCTATATTTTTCAAGAGGATGACCAGATATATATATTCCAAGCATCTCTTTTTCCATTGATAGAAGTTCTTTTTCTGTATATTCTTTTAGTTCTGTAAAGTTATATTTCATTTTTTGTATGTCTTCTTCTGTATTAGATATGTCAAACATTGTTATTTGATTAGAATAGTCTTTTCTATTTGCATCTGCAATAGTATCTATTATTTGCTCAAATGATGCAATTAGTGTACTTCTTGTTTTTCCTAAATTATCAAATGCTCCTGATTTTATTAAACTTTCTATACACTTTTTGTTAACAGATTCTCCATAAATTCTTTCTGCAAAATCAGTAAAGTCTTTGTATTCTCCATTTTCTTCTCTTTCTTTTACTATTGCGTCTACTGCTGCTATACCAACATTTTTTATGCTTCCTAATCCAAATCTTATGTTATCTCCTTTTGCTGTAAACTTCGTAAAACTTTTATTTATATCTGGTTTCAATATCTTTAAATTTAATCTTTTACATTCATTTATATATATTGGAACTTTGCCTAAATTACCTAAAAAGCTATTAAGCATTGCAGCCATAAATTCTGCTGGATAGTATGCTTTTAAATAAGCTGTTTGATAAGCTACAACTGCATAACATGCTGCATGAGATTTGTTAAATGCATATTTTGCAAACTCTGCCATTTCATCAAATATTTTATTGGCCGAAGCTTCATCTATACCATTTCTTACACATCCTGGTATCTCTATATTACCATTTTCATCAAGCTTACCATGTACAAAATTTTCTCTTTCTTTTGCCATTACATCTAGCTTTTTCTTTCCCATAGCACGTCTAACTAAGTCAGCTCTTCCTAGAGAATAACCTGCTAAGTCTCTTACTATTTGCATAACTTGCTCTTGATACACCATACATCCATAAGTAACCTCTAGTATTGGTTTTAATGATGGATGAGTGTATACTGCATTAGCTGGATCTTTTTTGTTTGCAATATATCTTGGTATTTGGTCCATTGGTCCCGGTCTATATAGTGAAACTCCTGCTATAATATCTTCTAAGCAGTCTGGTTTTAATTCCTTCATGAAGTTTGTCATTCCTTGACTTTCAAATTGGAATATTCCGATAGAATCTCCATCTTGCCATAATTTATATACTTTAGGGTCATTCATTTCTTTGTCAAATTCTACATCAACACCTTGATTTTCTTTTATTAAATCTTTTGCATCTCTAATAACTGTTAAGGTTCTTAATCCTAAAAAGTCCATTTTTAGAAGCCCAAGTTCTTCTAGTGTTGTCATTATGTACTGTGTAGAAACAACGCCATCTCTTGCATATAATGGAACATAATTAACAACTGGTTCTCTTGCTATAATAATTCCACAAGCATGTGTTGAAGCCTGTCTTGGCATACCTTCTAATGCCATTGCTATATCTAATATTCTCTTTATTTCTTCATTAGTATCATATAATTCCTTAAATTCTTTATTTATTTCTAATGCTTTTGCTATTGTTATATGTACTTCATTAGGAATCATCTTTGTTAAACTATTTGCTTCTGCAAATGGAAAATCCAATACCCTTGCAACGTCTCTAATTACCATTTTAGCTGCCATAGTACCAAATGTAATAATCTGTGAAACATGGTCTGCACCATATTTGTTAGATACATAATCAATTACTTGGTCTCTTTTTTCAAAATCAAAGTCTATATCAAAATCAGGCATACTTATTCTTTCTGGATTTAAAAATCTTTCAAAGATAAGTCCATATTTAATAGGGTCAATGTCTGTTATTCCCATTGCATAGGCAACTATTGAACCTGCTCCTGAACCTCTTCCCGGTCCTACTGGAATATCATGTGTTTTTGCAAAATTTACATAGTCCCAAACTATCAAGAAATAATCAACATATCCCATTTTATTTATAACATCTAGTTCATAGCTTTCTCTGTCTAAAATCTCTTGTGATACATTTTCACCATATCTCTTTTTTATTCCATCATCTGTGAGCTTTTTAATATAATCAAAATGAGTTGGATATTCTTCTGGAACATCATATTTTGGTAATATAGTATGTCCGAATTCAAACTCTACATTGCACTTTTCTGCTACTTTTACAGTATTTTCAATGGCTTCTGGAACTGCTTTAAAATAATCAATCATTTCTTCTGGAGATTTAATGTAAAGTTCATCTGTATCAAATCTCATTCTATCTTCATCAGACATTCTTTTTCCTGTTTGAATACATAAAAGGACCTCATGATTATAAGCATCTTCCTTTTTTAAATAATGCGAATCATTTGTTGCTAATAGGGGTATATCTAATTCTCTAGACATTTGTATCAATTTTTGATTTACTAATGCTTGTTCTTTTATTCCATTGTTTTGAATTTCAAGATAATAATCTTCTCCAAAGAGATTTTTATACCAAAGAGCTGCTTTTTTTGCTCCTTCCATATCTCCTTTATTTATATACATTGGAATTTCTCCTGCTAAACAAGCAGATGAGCATATTAGTCCTTCATGATACTTTTCTAAAACTTCTTTATCTATTCTTGGCTTATAATAAAATCCATCTGTAAATCCAAGAGATACAAGTTTAGTTAAATTTTTATATCCTTCATTGTCCTTTGCAAGTAATATTAAATGATTGTACTTATTATCAATCATTGGATCTTTATCTGTTAATTTCCTTGGTGCAACATATACTTCACATCCTATTATTGGTTTGATTCCGTTTGCCTTGCAAGCTTTATAAAAGTCAATTACACCAAACATAACACCATGGTCAGTTATTGCCATAGCATCCATTCCAAGTTCTTTTGCTCTTACTGGTAAGTCTTTTATTCTATTTGCTCCATCTAGTAAACTAAATTCACTATGAACGTGTAAGTGTACAAATTTTCCATTTAACATTGTTTCTTGCTCCTTGCATTTTTTTGCATTATACCACCTAAAATTTTATTTTTCAACTGATAACAACTTGCAAAAATTTTTTTAGAAAAATTTGACAAATATAATAATTTTATGTATAATGAATATACTAGATATGAATATCAATGTAAATTGATACCCGAGTTTGCCACTTAATCGAAAAAATTTTTTTGTTTTTTGCAAGTAAACACTTGCTTTTTTTATATTTTATTGTT
>CANRBH010000073.1 GCA_947628825.1 uncultured Clostridia bacterium
TTATATTTTTCTAATAAAATATCAACATTTTCAGTATTAAAATCATTAAATGTAAATACTATTCCCATTGGTCTTGATTGAATTTTAATAACTTGTTTTTCTCTTGCTAAATTCTTTATTCTAGCAATTTCAATCAAGTTATTTACTTCATCAGGCATATCACCATATCTATCAATTATTTCATCAATTATATTTTGCAAATCTTCTTCTGTTTTACAATTTGCTATGTCTTGATAAATCTCAATTTTTTGACTACTATCTTCTATATAATTTTCTGGAATATAAGCAGATAAATTTAAGTCTATTGTAACATCTATTGTTTCTTCTACTTTTTCTCCCTTTTCTTCTTTAATTACTTCATTTAATAGCCTTGTGTACATATCATAACCAACTTGCTCCATATGTCCACTTTGAAATTCACCAAATAAACTTCCTGCACCTCTTATTTGTAAATCTCTAGTTGCTATTTTAAATCCTGAACCAAACTCTGTAAATTCCTTAATTGCTTTAAGTCTTTTGTTAGCATCTTCACTAATCATTTTATCTTTTCTATATGTAATGTAACTGTATGCCTGTCTATTACTTCTTCCAACTCTTCCTCTAATTTGATATAGTTGTGCTAATCCAAATCTATCAGCATTTTCAACAATAATTGTGTTAGCATTTGGAATATCTATTCCTGACTCTAGAATTGTAGTACATATTAAAACATTTATTTTTTTATCAATAAAATCTTGCATTATTTCTTCTATTTCTTGACCTGACATTTTTCCATGAGCATAACCAACTTTTGCTTCTGGTACTAATTTTTCAATTTCTAAAGTCTTAGTTCCAATATCTCCAACATTATTATGTATGTAAAATACCTGACCATCTCTTTCTAATTCCTTAGTTATAGCCTCTCTGATTACCTCTTTATCATATTCTAATACATAAGTTTGAATTGGTTTTCTATTATGTGGTGGTTCATATATAACAGACATATCTCTTATTCCTACAATGGACATTTGCAAAGTTCTTGGAATTGGTGTTGCTGTCATTGTTAATACATCAATTGTTTCTTTATACTTCTTTATTTTTTCTTTTGCCTTTACTCCAAATCTATGCTCTTCATCAATTATTAAAAGTCCTAAATCATTAAATTCAACATCTTTACTTAGCATTCTATGAGTTCCAATTACAATGTCAGCTTTTCCTATTTTAAGTTTTTGTATGGTTTCTTTTTGTTGTTTTGCTGTTCTAAATCTATTAAGAAGTTCTACTGTTATTGGATATTCCTTCATTCTGTTTTTAAACTCTTGATATTGTTGGTTTGCGAGTATTGTAGTAGGTGCTAGATACGCTACCTGTTTTCCATCCATCACAGCTTTAAAAGCAGCTCTTATAGCAACTTCTGTCTTTCCATATCCAACATCTCCACATAAAAGTCTATCCATTGGCCTATCAGATTCCATATCTTTTTTTACTTCTTCAATACATCTTAATTGGTCATTAGTTTCTTGATATGGAAAACTATCTTCAAATTGACTTTGCCATGGTGTGTCTTTAGAAAATGCATATCCTTTTGAATGTTCTCTTTTTGCATATAAATTTATTAAATCTTTAGCTATTGCTCTTAAGTTACCTTTTACTCTAGCTTTTGTTTCTTGCCATTCTTTAGAGCCTAGCTTATTTAATTTTACACCTTCTTGACCGCCAATATATTTTCTAACATTGTCTAAGTTTTCAGTTGGCACATACAAAGTATCTCCATCTTTATATGTTAAAATAATATAGTCTTTAGTAACTCCTTCTGTTCTTATTGTTTTAACTCCATTAAATACAGCTATACCATGATTCCTATGTACTACTAAATCTCCTACTTTTAAGTCTGCAAAAACAATTTTTTCTCCACTTTTAAAAGTGTCATTTGCTCTTTTTTGTTTTCTTTTTTGGACATTTAAAAATTCATCACTACTTATTACTAGCAGATTAGTTTCTTTATTTTCAAACCCACTCGACAAAGCACCAGTAGAAACTATTATCTCTCCTGGTTTTAAAATAATATTATCTAAGTCATCAGTTTCAGCTACACTTGCTTTTAAATTATTTGTCTCAATAGTTTTTTCAATTATTTTAGTAATTTTATTTCTATTATCTTTTCCACCTGCTAAAACAATAATCTTTTTGTTTGCTTGAATTGCATCTTTTATTCCTATTTCAAAATTTTTAATATCGCCTTTAAATAAATTAACTTCTCTAAATTCGAAGTGATTTTCTTTTATATCTTCTTCTTTTAGATTAACAACTTTTTTCTCATTAAAGTCAAAATATAAAATATTATCTAATGCTTCTGGAACAAATCTTTCTTTTTCTTTAAGTTCTTTAACTAAATTTTTATTATCTTCTTTTATACCATTTATTCTTTGCTCTACTTTATCAGGTTCATCTATAAAGATTTTAAAATTTTTGGCATAGTCTAAAATACTTTCTTGATTATCATAAAATTCATTAAAATATTTGTCTATTTTGCTTTCGAAGTTTCCATGCCTTATTTCCTCTATGTCAGAAATAATATCTCCACCAGAATATTTATCCTCAATTTTTTTGCAAACTGTATCTAATTTAATTTCTAAAACATTTTCTTTAGCAGGATAGATTTCCACATTTTTTACCATTTCTGTGGAACGTTGTGATGATATTTTAAACTTTCTAATCGAATCAACTTCATCTCCCCATAGTTCGATTCTTATTCCATCTGTATCAGATGTTGCAATGTCTAGAATATCACCTCTTATGCTAAACTCTCCCCTTGCTTCTACTAAAGGCTTTCTTTCATATCCTAAAAATACAAGTTTTTCTTTTATTTCATCCAGTGAAATTGTGCTTGTTTGATCAATCTTTATAATATTTTCAAATAAGCTCTCTTTACTTATCATCTTTTGCATTACAGCTTCTATTGTTGTAACAACTATAATTGATTTTTCAGTGTTCATCTTATTTAAAACATCAATTCTCTTATAAGCTATATCATTGCTTTCTACATCATAGTCATATATTGATATTTCTTTTTTTGGAAAATATACCACATTATCTGAGAAATAAGACAAATCTTTTATTAGTCTTTGTGCTTCAAGTTCATTGTAAGTAATTACTAAAATCTTTCTCTCTTCTTTTTGATTTGCTGAAATTAATGCACTTTTTGACACGCAAACTAAACCCGATAGTGTTATCGGGTACATATCATTTTTTATAAATTTCTGATACATTTTCGTTTGTGATAAATCTCTTAATATGTAATTCATTTTAGTACAACCTACAA
>CANRBH010000074.1 GCA_947628825.1 uncultured Clostridia bacterium
TTTTTATACCTTTTTTCTATGTGCACAATATTGGGTACCCTTCTTTTATTGTGTCTACATTTATGGGTATATTATATGGGTATATTATATATTCTTCCTTCTCTTCTTCCTTCTTTTATTCCTTCTTCTCTTCCATATTTTATTCCTTTTTCTTTTCCTTCTTTATATCCAGCTCTTCTTATTAGTTTTTCATCTTCTATCGCTTTCCATCTTAAATCAGCTAGTCGTTGCATTTTTTCATCTTCACTCATCTCTTTTACTGTTACTATTGCTTCTTTTATTTCTTCATTCTCTTTCATTATGGCTTGCACCTCCTCTGATTCTGGATTATCTAAAAATAACATCCATTGGGCTTTCTCATTGTTGCTATTCTTTTTGTATTCTTTCTTCGCTTTCTTTAAATTTATTATATTTATTTCTAGCAAATCTGTCAATACTTTTTCACGATATTTCGTTTCTATCAGTTTCCACTTTGCTTCCATTTCTTCTATTTCTTTCATCTCTTCTATTTCAAAATCTATTATTGCTATTAATACTACTCTTTTTATTTTTTCATATTCATCACCTCTTTTTACTTGGTCTGAATATAGCCTTGTTAAGTAAAATAATAGTCTTCTTATAAAGTTATCTTTATTTAATAATTGAACTTCTACATCTACTTTTTCATTATTATTTATGTCTAATTGCAAATCTAATATTCCTAACTTATCATTTGGTCTACTTCTTATTAACTCTTTATCTTCATTTATCTCTATTTTTTCTATCTTTTCTCCTAACATCGCTTGTACAAATGATTTTGTTATTTCTGGATTGTTTTTTCCAAATAAACTTTGAAATACTATATCTACTTTTGGAATAAGTGTTTTATATTTTTTGTTTTCTTTTGTTAAATTATTTTCATTATTAGCTTTTACATTTTTATCTTCTATCAATAAGCATCCCTCCTTGTATTTTTTATAATTTTAATTTTTTGGATTATTTTAAGAATAAATCTTTGACTTTGTATAAATGATGATATTGGGTACATTAAAATAATTTAGAAAGGTATTTTGATTAAATTTTATAAAAATAAACTGATATATCTTATTGTATTACCATAATTTAGTATTGTCAATATATTGTATAAAAAAATTATTACTTTATAAAAAAACCAACTAGAATTTATCTAATTGGTTTCAATATATTATAAACACTATATTTCCATTTGATTTCCTAAAAAATTTGCTGCTACTTGTGCAATTTGTTCTTCCTGTTTTCCTAATTTTACTCCACTTTCTTTTGCTACTAAAATAACACTTCCGGTTACTTCACTATCAGATATTATTGGAACTATAACTTGTGATTTACATTCTTTTTCTTTATTTCCTTTTTCAGTTATTAATATTGATGAGCTTTCATCTAATACAACTGATTCTCTTTTATCTATAATCTTTTCTAATTCTGTACTAATTTTTTGTTCTAATAAATCTTTCTTTTGTGTACCTGAAACTGCTATAACAACATCTTTATCTGCAACTATGGCTATTAAGTCTGTTACTTTTGATAAACTTTCTACATACTCTGATGAAAAACTTGATATTTCTCCTATTGGAGAATATTTTCTTAATATTATATCTCCTTCTTTTTCAGTAAATATTTCTAAAGGACTTCCTTCTTTTATTCTAAGTGTTTTTCTAATTTCTTTTGGAATTACTATTCTTCCTAAATCATCTATTCTTCTTACTACTCCTGTGGCTTTCATTTTTCCTCCTCGTAAATATAGTTTTTAATACTTTTATTATTTTCACAAAAAGAAAATTTATACATTTTTCAATTGATTTTAATTTAAAATAGTGATATGCTATAAAAAATATTTGTTTTAGGAGGTTTTCTTTATGGCGAGAAGACGTAGAAAACATTTTAATTTTGTCAAACTTTTTGTTGTTATTTTAATTATTGCTATTTTAGGATTTGGTACTTATGATGTAGTTACTAAACTTATTTTTAGAAATTCACAAAATATTTCTAGAGATGCTGATAAGCAAATTGAAGTTGACAGCATGATTCCTGATGATAGTGTTGCTAATATTGTTGCTATTGGTGATACACTTTGTCATAGTCAAAACTTTAAGGATGCTTATGATAGTGCAACTGGAGTGTATGATTTTTCTCCAATGTTTAAATATGTTGCAAAATATTTTGAAAATGCAACAGTTGCTGTTGGTAACTTAGAAGCAACTCTTGCTGGACCAGAAAAAGGATACAGTGGTTATCCAACATTTAATACACCTGAGCATTTGGCAATTGATTTAAAAGAACTTGGCTTAGATGTAATGACTACAGCTAATAATCACACTTTAGATTTAGGTTTTAATGGTCTTGTTTCCACATTAACATATTTAGATGATGCTGGTTTAAAACATACTGGTTCTGCTAGAACTCAAGAAGAACAAGATGAAATTTTATTTGAAGATTTAAATGGTATTAAAACAGCTTTTATAGCTTTTACTTATGGAACTAATGGTATTCCAGTTCCAAGTGGAAAAGATTTTTGCGTTAATTTAATAGATAAAAATTTAATTAAGTCTAAAATTGACCAAGCTAAGGCTGAAGGGGCTGAGCTTATAGTTTGTAGTATGCACTGGGGAGATGAATATCATACAGAACCAAATAGTACTCAAATAGATTTAGCCGAATTTTTAATAAAAAATGATGTACAAGTTATACTTGGATGTCACCCACATGTATTAGAACCTATGGAAATGAAAACAGTTACAATGGAAGATGGAACTACTAAAACAGGATTTGTAATTTACTCAATGGGTAACTTCTTCTCTGCTCAAACATTTGCTAATACTAGAAATACACTAGTTTTAAATGTTCAAGTAAGAAAAGATGGTGCTACTGGAAAGATATCTATTGACAATGCAACCTACACACCTGTTTATGTATATGATAATGATTCTGGAAATAATCCTAATGCTAATGGTAAAGATAGATATGAACTTTTAGATATAGAAAATATTATT
>CANRBH010000075.1 GCA_947628825.1 uncultured Clostridia bacterium
TATCTTTCCTAATCCTGAATTGCTATCAGTTGCTGCTGTACTTAACGATACACTTGATGTTGTACTTCCTGTTGCTGATAATGCTGTATTTACTGTTGGCGCTGTCTTATCTATCTTACTTATTGTTGATGATGCATTTGAACTTATATTTCCGGTTTGTGCTTTTTCTACTAATCTTGCATACATTGTTCCATTTGCACTTAAACTTGGTTTTGTACTTCCTAAATCTGTCCATGGTCCACTTGTACTTGTTGCATATTGTAACTTATACTTCGTTGTATCTGCAGTTGTTGTTATTGTGAATGTTACATTTCCATTTGTCCAATTTGTTGTACTTGGTGTGACTGTTATTGTTCCTACTGCTGACATCGCTGTTGTTGCTTTATCTACTGTTGCTGTTCCTGCTGGCGTTCTTGTCTTATTTCCTGCTACATCATATACTTCTGCATACATTTTATATGTTTTACCATTTGTTAAGCCTGTTATTGTTTTTGTCTTTGTTTGTTGGGTTGTTGCTCCCGCTGTTGCCCCTGCTTTTTGATATTCGTCCGTTACATTCTTTGTTGTACTATCTACTGTATAGTACCAGATTATCTTTCCTAATCCTGATGCTGTATCTGTTGCTGCTGTACTTAGCGATACACTTGATGTTGTGCTTCCTGTTGCTGATAATGCTGTATTTACGGTTGGTGCTGTCTTATCTATCTTACTTATTGTTGATGATGCATTTGAACTTATGTTTCCGGTTTGTGCTATTTCTACCAATCTTGCATACATTGTTCCATTGGCACTTAAACTTGGTTTTGTACTTCCTAAGTCTGTCCATGGTCCACTTGTACTTGTTGCATATTGTAATTTGTATGTGCTTGTATTTGCTGTTGTTGTTATTGTAAATGTTACATTTCCATTTGTCCAATTTGTTGTACTTGGCGTTACTGTTATTGTTCCTACTGCTGACATTGCTGTTGTTGCCTTATCTACTGTTGCTGTTCCTGCTGGTGTTCTTGTCTTATTTCCTGCTACGTCATATACTTCTGCATACATCTTATATGTCTTGCCATTTGTTAAGCCTGTTATTGTTTTTGTCTTTGTTTGTTGTGTTGTTGCTCCCGCCGTTGCTCCTGCTTTTTGATATTCGTCTGTTACATTCTTTGTTGTACTATCTACTGTATAATACCAAATTATCTTTCCTAATCCTGAATTTGCGTCTGTTGCTGCTGTACTTAACGATACACTTGATGTTGTGCTTCCTGTTGCTGTTAATGCTGTATTTACTGTTGGTGCTGTCTTATCTATCTTACTTATTGTCGATGATGCATTTGAACTTACATTTCCGGTTTGCGCTATCTCTACTAATCTTGCATACATTGTTCCATTTGCACTTAAACTTGGTTTTGTACTTCCTAGATCTGTCCAGTTACTAGTTCCTGTTGTTGAATATTGTAACTTGAATATATTTTTATCTGCTGTTGTTGTTATTGTGAATGTTACATCTTGATTTGTCCAGTTTGTTGTACTTGGCGTAACTGTTATTGTTCCTATTTCTTTTTCTGTCATTCCTACTGTTGCTTTATCTACTGTTTCGCTTCCTACTGGTGTCCTTGTATAATTTCCCGCTACATCATATACCTCTGCATACATATTATATGTTTTTCCCGCTGTTAAGCCTTCTATTTTATGTGTCTTTGTTTGTTGCGTTGTTGCTCCTGTTTTTGTTTTTGTTGCTTCGTATACGTCTTCTTCTCTCTCATAATTTGTTTTTCCTAATTCTCTATAGTACCAGATTATCTTTCCAAGTCCTGATAGTTCATCTGTTACTGTTGTACTTAACGATATACTTGATGTTGTATTTGCTGTTGCTGTTAATACTTTATCTACTTTTGGTGCATTTTTATCTATATTTTTTACTGTTCCTGATGCTGTTCCACTTGTCATATCTAGACTATTTAAGATTCTTACGAATATTGTTGTTTCATTCTCTTCTACTTTAAATGCTTCTTTATAATTTTTCCAATTATTTATATTATTTATTGAATATTGGATTGTTTGTCCTTCTTCGTGTATTTCTGTCTCTATGCTTACCATTACAAAGCTATTTGTCCATTCGCTTGGGACAATATTAATTCTTGTATTTGCTTTACTTACTTCTGGTGGTGGATTCTCATTATCTTCTCCTTGCTTTCCTACATATTCTACTCCTTCTCTCGTCGCATCAAATACATAGCCTTCGGGTGTTACCACTCTTACGGTTCCTTCATCTTTCCTTCTTACTGATGATCCTTTTAGATTTCCTTCCTCCGCATCATTCCTTAGCTCGTTTTCATAGTCATCCATATACTCTTTATTGGTCATATTTCTTATTCCTGCTTTTATTTCTGTTCCTGTTTTATCGAATTCTATTACGCTTCTATAGTCTTCTATCTTGCCTATTTTTACTGATTCTAAGGTCCTTCTTATTAGTCCATTATCTCCTGATAAAAAACCTATTGATATTCCTGCTAACAGTAACATTACTATTATTGTTACTACTAAAGATATTATTGTTATTCCTTTTTGTTTTTTCTTTTGCTCTCTCATTCTATGTCCTCCTAATTTTTGTTTCTATGCTTTGTCTTCTTATTTTTCAGATTTTTTTGCACCGCAAAAAAGCCATGTATTTTAGCATTCACTAAAACACATAGCTGTTATTTCTATGTTTATTCTTTTGTTTATTAAATTACTTGTGTGTGTGTGTGTCAGACTGTTGAACAATGTTACACTTTTGATTTTTAAAGTGTAACTCTCTCTCTCTCTCTCTCTCTCTCTCTACAGCCTCAAGGCTTACAAGCTTTGTCATTTTATTTTCCTCTTGTTTCT
>CANRBH010000076.1 GCA_947628825.1 uncultured Clostridia bacterium
TAATTGCTATTTCATCTATGGCAATAGTTGCTTTAAAAAGAAAATAATTTATATAAATCTTTTTAAAACGTTTTAAAGTGCCTACATTATAAATTTTAATGTAGGCATTAATATATTAGAAAGGTACATATCAGTTTTAAAAATAATTGACGGAATTCACTCTAAAAGAAGGGAAATTAGTAACTATGAATAAAAAGACAAAAAAAATACTAAATACTATTTTAATTTCATTAATTATTATTTCTTTATTATACATTATTAAAGTTGCTTATGATATATATGTTTCTAGAAAGCAAAGCACGTTATTGAATGAGATTTCAGTCGAACAAGAGACTATTGAAGAAGGAAATACTATAGTTGAAGAAGAATCTAAAAATGTGAAAACAGAAAGAATGTTAAGGCTTGAAGAATTGCAAAAAGAAAATCAAGAAATAGTAGCATGGATTGAAATAGAGAATACTAATATAAATTATCCTGTACTTCAATGTGATAATAATGATTTTTATATGAATCATGATTATAAAAAAGATTACTCTTTAGGAGGTGCTATATTTTTAGATAAATCTTATTCATGGGATCCTCAAAGCACAAACTTACTTATTTATGGTCATAATATGATTAATGGTACAATGTTTGAAAATTTGTTAAATTATAGAGATGTAAATTATTATTATGAGCACCCTACTATAAGATTTACAACTAATAGTGAGGATGCTCAATATGAGATTTTTGCAGTTTTTCCTTCAAGAACTTATTACAAATATGAACAAAATGTTTTTAGATATTATTATTTTATAAATGCTAACAATGAAGAAGAATATAATAATTTTGTATCAAATGCAAAAAAATCTTCTATATATGATACTGGAAAAACAGCTCAATATGGAGATGGACTTATTACTCTTTCTACTTGTGCATATCATACTCAAGATGGAAAGTTTGTTGTTGTTGGAAAAAAACTTTAAATTATTAATTTAAAAAATCAAAACAAAAGTAGTACAAGTTTATACTACTTTTGTTTTTAATTATATATTTTTATTAAATATCGTAATGAACATATTTTTTTAACAATTTTTTATCTTTAATTTAATAAAAGTATATTAATTTTTTACAGGAGTATACGATCCATCACTATTATATTTTAAACTAATATTTGTTCCTAATGTTACTACAGGTCGTAAGTAATAACTTACTCTATATTGTGCTCCATTTGAAAATACCATTCCCCAAGAACCATACGCTACACCGCTTACCCTACCAATAGATCCACCAGCACTTTCTGATTCATGCCATATATATGCATATCTTGTTGCATACCAGTAATCTCTAGGTAATCCATATAGCAAATTATATATTTCCTCATCAGTATAATAATCTTGAGGCATATCATAAGACCAATATGTATTCGTTACTATTAATCTACTATTTGCTTTTTCATATCCTTCTAAATTTGTTGTGATTGGGTATTTTATTCCTAGGTTTGTTCCTACATCGCTAATGTTTATTCCATTTGTTTTTAAACTGGTAGTATCTATTCCTGACCCATTTTCATACTTATATATTGATGGGTAATATAAATCGGTTGTATATTCTCTAGAACCATCGCTCCTATTGCCATACTTATTTTTAAAGGCTTGAATTTGATTTTTTTTCTGTTCTTTTCCTTTTGCATTAAGTCCTTTTTCTATATCTTCAGCATTTATACTTCTTGCTTTTATTCCTAAAGAGTTATTACTATATTGTTTAGCACAAATATCATTTAAATAATAAACCGCATTGTTATAACCTCTTGCTCCTCCAAAATACACATCACTTTCTGTAGGAACAGAGCTAACTAAATCAATAGTTCCATCACTATTTATGCTTAGTATTTGCCATTCTAAATTCTTAGTTTGAGGAATACTTTGATTTTGCTTAGTAAATGACCATGGAGTGGTATTTGGAGTATATGTTCCATAACCTGTATATTCACCTAATAATTCATAATTACTAGCACTATCATATGTATACTTAACTTTACTTCCCACTTTAAGATTTTCTATAGTTAAACTTTGCGTTGTTGTACTTTCTTTTGGATTTCCTGCATTGTCTTGTACTTTTACTTTTAATGTATATGTTCCTGGTTGTAAATTTATTTCCTTTGAACTTCCTGCTTGTCCTGTAGCTGGTGTCCATGTTTGTCCATTATCTGTACTAAAGTAATATAATCCAATATTTGATTTTGCATATCCGTTTTTGGCTTCTTGGTCTGATGCTGTTACTGATATAGTTACATTACTTGTTAAAGTCTTCGAAGTGTAAGTAGTACTATTTATTGTATATTTAAATGTTGGTACATTTGGTTCTAACTTATCTATCTTACTTATTGTCGATGATGTATTTCCACTTACGTTTCCTGTTTGTGCTATTTCTACTAATCTTGCATACATTGTTCCATTTGCTGTTAATTTTGGTTTTGTACTTCCTAAATCTGTCCATGGTCCACTTGTACTTGTTGCATATTGTAACTTGTATGTACTTGTATTAGCGGTTGTTGTTATTGTAAATGTTACATCTTGATTTGTCCAATTTGTCGTACTTGGTGTTACTGTTATTGTTCCTACTGATGACATTGCTGTTGTTGCTTTATCTACTGTTGCTGTTCCTGCTGGTGTTCTTGTCTTATTTCCTGCTACATCATATACTTCTGCATACATTTTATATGTTTTTCCATTTGTTAAGCCTGATATTGTCTTTGTCTTTGTTTGTTGTGTTGTTGCTCCCGCTGTTGCTCCTGCTTTTTGATATTCGTCTGTTACATTCTTTGTTGTACTATCTACTGTATAATACCAGAT
>CANRBH010000077.1 GCA_947628825.1 uncultured Clostridia bacterium
TGAAATTTGACAAAAAAATAAAGTATTTGCAATACTTTTGTAAAATTTTTCTTTAATTAACTGTTAAACTTCCGACATTTATTATTTTACACTATATAGTTTTAAATGTCAAGATTTTTGTTGAATTTTTTTTCATTAAATTGTATAATCTATATAAATTAAGTTTTTAAGCTAAGAGGAGATTTATGAGAACTTTAAAGGTAGATTATAATGGAGATGGTAAAAAGATTAGTACATATCTTACTAATATGTTTCCAAACTTAAATATTAATGCAGTTTATAAGGCTTTAAGAAAAAAAGATATTAAAGTTAATGGTAAAAGAACTAGTTCTAATGATGTGCTAAATTATAATGATACTCTAGATGTATACATTACAGATAATATTTTAAATGGTATAAAAGAAAATATTGATATTCCTATAATATATGAAGATGATAATATAGTAGTTTTTAATAAGCCTGTTGGAATTGAAGTTACTGGTACTAATTCTTTAACATCTATTATGAAGGATAAATATGTATTTTTAGAGCCATGTCATAGAATTGATAGAAATACAATTGGACTTGTTTTATATGCTAAAAATCAAGAAAGCTTGTCCATACTTTTTGATAAATTTAAAAATTCAGAAATTGAAAAGCATTACATTGCTTGTTGCTATGGTCATGCTAAACAATTTGATAACTTAACAGCTTATCTTTTTAAAGATAGTAAAAAATCTATTGTTTATATTTCAAATGAACCAAAGAAACATTATTCAAAAATTCATACTTCATATAAACTTATAGAGTATAATAAAGAAAAGAATTTGTCTCTTTTAGATGTTACACTTCACACTGGTAGAACACACCAAATAAGAGCTCATTTGGCCTATTCTTCTTTGCCTATTATTGGTGATGGCAAATATGGTTCTTATGAGTTAAATAAAAAATATAAGGCTTCTTCTCAGCTACTTTGCAGTTATAGTTTAGGATTTAATTTTAATTCAGATTCTGGAATATTAGATTATTTGTCAGGAACCACAATTAGTTTAAAGAAAGTACCTTTTAAAGAGTACTTAAAATAAAAAAGAAAGGATTTACGATGTCAAGTTTTGTTTTAAAAATTATTGCAATAATTACTATGCTTTGCGATCATACAGGTGATGCTATATATGGTCATCTAACAGTATTTAATATAATTGGAAGAATAGCTTTTCCTATTTTTGCATTTCAACTAACAGTTGGATACAAGAATACTAGTAATTTAAAGAAATATGCTCTTAGACTTGTTTATTTTGCTCTTATTTCTCAAGTTCCTTTTAGTATTTTGTTTTATATATTGACTGATAGCTTTTTCTCGTTAAATATATTTTTTACTTTAGCTTTAGGTTTATTAGCAATATTTATTTATGATAAAGTATCAGATAAAGTTTTAAAATATTCTTCTATTGCTATTATCTTAGTTGTTGCAGAACTTTTAAGAGTTGATTATAAAGCTTGGGGTGTATTTTTAATATTATTTATATATTTATTCTGCCCTTCTATAAATAAAGACGTTAGCAAAAAGAGAAATATTATAAATCACTTTGTTTTTATATTAGGATTTTTGGCACTTTGCTTTATAAGATTTTACTCCCAAATAACTACATCACCTATAAATTGGTGGCTTCCTCTTGTATTATTTACTTATCTTCCATTTATATTTATGCTTTTATATAATGGAAAAAAGGGTCCTTCTTTAAAGTATTTCTTTTATATATTCTATCCCCTTCATTTGCTAATCTTAGACTATATAAGTTTAATTTTTTTTAATTAGCAATATTCTTAAAATTCATTATATTAAAATTTATTATAGATAAAAATAAACTTTCCTCATTAAATGTAAGGAGAGTTTATTTTTTTATATTTAGTTTAGTTGCTTTTTAGAGCTTGGTTTATTCCTTTTGCAATAATTTCTTTCATATTATCAACCAAATCATCTATTTCTTTTGGCATAACAGCCAAATTATACTTGCATGGCTCTAGTACTGTTTTTATTAATTGATATTTATCTTCATATGATGAGTTTTTTAGAAAATCAAATTCTTCAAATTTATCTACTAATATATCAAAAGTATTTGCAACAATAGTAGCAGCTTTAACTATTGTTGGTACTCCTATTGCTATAACAGGAACTCCCATAGTATCTATACTTATTTCTTTTCTTCTGTTTTGAACTCCTGAACCAGGAACAATTCCTGTGTCGCATATTTGTATTGTTTTTAGTAATCTTGAAATGTTATTTGAAGCTAATGCATCTATGACAATTATAACTCCTACATTTACTTTTTCTACTAATCCTTTTAATATCTCTTGTGTTTCTATTCCTGTTGTTCCAAGTACACCAGGAGCTATTGCACTTATCTCTCTTGTACCTTCTGGTAGTAGCTCTGGTTTGTATTTTAAAATATGTCTAGTTATTTCTAAATTTTTAATAACTTTTGGTCCTATTGCATCTGCTGTCGTATCTTCATTTCCTAGCCCTACTACTAATGCAGGTCCTTCCTTTCCTTCTAACATTTGATTTAATTCTTGTGAAACTAAAAAAAATGCATCATCTATTTCTTTTTGATCTATTACTTCAATATTTTTAATATTTATTGTTGTATATGTTCCAATTTTTTTATCAATCTTCTTGCTTCCTTGTTCATTTAATATTTTTACTCTTGTTAATTCTAAATTATCAGATATTGTTTTTTCTTCTGTTTCTATTCCATCTAAATCTTCTACATTTGATTGTTTCTTGCATATTTGAGTTCTTTCATCTGCTAAATCTGTTCTAAAATTAAACATAA
>CANRBH010000078.1 GCA_947628825.1 uncultured Clostridia bacterium
AGCATATGATGTGGACAGTTCATTGGTCTTAAAACTAATTCTTCATTGTCCATTTTCATTATTGGGAACATATCATCTTTATAGTGGTCCCAGTGTCCGCTTATTTTATATAGTTGTGTATTAGCTAAACTTGGAGTATAAACATGTTTATATCCTAAAGCTATTTCTTTATCTTGTATATATCTTTCTAATATTCTTCTTATTGTTGCTCCATCTGGTAAGTACATTGGAAGCCCTGAACCTACTAATTCATGTGTCATAAATAAATTTAAATCTTTTCCTATTTTTCTATGATCTCTTTGTTTTGCTTCTTCTTGTAATTGAATATACTCTTCTAATTGGCTATTTTTAGGGAAAGATATTGCATAAATTCTTTGTAACATTTTATTATGCTCATCACCTCTCCAATAAGCACCTGAATTAGATAAAAGCTTAACTGCTTTTACCTTACCTGTACTCATTAAATGTGGTCCTGCACAAAGATCTGTAAATTCACCTTGTTTATAAAAAGTTATTTCTTCTCCTTCTGGAAGTTCTTTAATAAGTTCTTGCTTATATGGCTCTCCCTCCATTAGTTTTAAAGCTTCTTCTTTTGATAATGAAAACTTTTCTATTGGCAAATCCTCTTTAATTATTTTTTTCATTTCTTCTTCAATTTTTGCTTTATCATCTTCTGTAAAGTTTTCCTCTACATCAAAGTCATAGTAAAATCCTTCATCTATTGCAGGTCCAATTGCAAGTCTAACACTTGGAAATAATCTTTTTACAGCTTGAGCCATTATGTGTGATGTCGTATGCCAATAAGCTTTTTTTCCATCTAAATCAGATTCAAATGTTAGAATCTCTAAATTGCAATCTTCATCAATTTTAGTTCTTAGATCTACTACCTTTCCGTTTAATTTTGCGCAAGTTGCCATTCTTGCTAATCCTTCGCTTATAGATTTTGCTAAATCTATAACAGAAATTCCTTGTTCTACTTCTTTAATAGAACCATCTTTTAAAGTTACTTTTATCATAATAAACTCCATTTCTATATGACTCTGAGATTTTTACAAAAAAATCCCAGAACATATTTTTTAATATGCTCTGGGGTACTATTTATATAGCACGGTTCCACCCGGATTTTTTACTTAATTATAGCTTGTAACGCAAGCTTTGCGACTAGCTTATTCACTAGCACTTTAAGAAGGTAGTTTTTCAAATACGTTTTCTTAAGTAGGCTTTCAGCCTTAGGCCCACTCTCTCTTTAAGTAACCTTTATTTTACTTTGTCTTCTATTAGTTTTATTTGTAACTAATTACAATTATAAAACTTTTATTGAAAAATGTCAATATACAATCCATGGCTTGTATGAAAAATCCACACCAAATAATTATGAAGTTGAAGTGTTTGAATTTATATGCTATAATACAAATGACAAAGGAAATCTTTGTCGTATAAAATCTCTTCTAAATTATGGAGAGATTAATAGGAGGTGCATGTATGCATCTTATCAGCAACATGTGGAAGAGTGGAACTTCCACACTTGGGTAGCCTACAACACAAGAAGTATCTCTTAGAAGATACACCCAAGTAAAACGGCTCTAAAAGTGGTTCGATTCCACCTGACCCCCCTTTTAAATTTTATAATATGAATAAACTTTTGATTTGAGTACCATTAGTAGTATCGAACGAAAGTGGTATGTGCTGATAGTTATCTTAAGGGGGGTCAGTTTTATTTTTTTAATAATACGAAGTCTTGTAACTTACTAATTACACTGCTTTGCATACTATTTGATATATTTTAAATTCTCTTAAAAAAGTGAAATTTGTATAAAGAATCCACACCTGATAATTATCAAGTGTGGATATATGAAAATATTTAAAATCTTCTTGTACTATCCCATCTTTTTCAAGCTCTTCTTATTTTCTTTTTCTAGTTGTTTTAAACTTTTTTTAGGTGTTGGCAAATCTTCTGGCATAGTACCACCAGCTTCTTTTATTGCTTTTCTTACAATTTTTCCAATATTATAATGAGTTTTATTAGCTTCTTTTTCACTTCGTATATTATCTTTCTTTAATTTTTGTTCTGTTTGAGAAATTCTAAATAAATTTGCAATTAACTCATCACTTCCCATATTATCTAAAATATCTTCTCTATATCTTAATCCTTTCCTTTTTGCAATATCGTCTGCTGTTTCTCCATTATATAAACCTCTATATCCATAATTATGAAATTTATCAAAATTTTTAACTCCGGCTTTTTTAGCCGTTTGATTAAGTGAATAATTTCCTTTCTTGGTTAAATTTCTTTGGTAAAATCTCTTTTCATCTTCTGTTAACAAAGTATACTCTTTTTCGCTAATTTCTTGTTTTCTAGTTTGAACTGCAAAATATGTTTGAGCGAGTGCAATTACTTTTTTTCGACTATCTCCATTTTGTGCTATTAAATAACAAGCATAACGAGTTAATTCATAATCTCTAATTTCGACTTCTGCATTATTAGCACGTTTTGACAACTTACTGACGTCAATAAAATGTTCAAGAACACTAATACCACTATTTTCACAAGAAATTTTAGCTTTATCAATTATTTTTTCAAAATTCTGCCAATTTGAATATTGTAAAACAGGCATAAGTTCTCTAGCATACCAAAATTCAACACCATTTTCATCAATATGTTTAATTTCTTCAAATGATTTATTCTTTTTATCCATTTCTTTCACTAACATCATCTCCTTTCTCGTATAATATATTTATAAATTTATAAGATTTACAACAAAATCTTACATATTTATCTATTTGATAACC
>CANRBH010000079.1 GCA_947628825.1 uncultured Clostridia bacterium
ATCAAAAGAAGACTGAAAGTTGCCTTACAAGCGACTTATCAGTCTTTTACTCTCTAAAAAGTGTCAAATTTAGGATTTTATAACAATTGTGTTTTTTAAGCAACGATTTTTATTATTGTTTCTATAATTTAATATTATTGTAATAAAAATGTAATATTTTCTTTTTTAGTATTATTTTTCTTTTTTTATAATAGCTTTTTCTTTATTTTTTGATAATTTTTTATTATAACCATTACTAATAATATTCCAAATAAACAACCAAGAGTATCTATGAAAATGTCTATTGGAGAAGCTGATCTTTCACTTACAAAACTTTGGTGAAATTCATCTGATATTGCATATAGGAATCCTATCAAAGCACCATAAATAATCTTCTTTTCATCAGTTAAATTGAATGTTTCTAGTAGTCCTATCATCCAAATTCCAGATAATGCATAAATAGAAAAATGTGCTAACTTTCTTACTAGTGGTTCAATATTTTCAATTATAGTTTCTATTTGTTTTTCATTATTTATAAAATTTTTTAAAACATTATAAATAAATCCTTGACTTAAAGAACTTGAATCTTCTCCATCTTGGCTTGAAAATATAAAAATAATTATAAAATTACCTATTAATAAGATTGAAAATAATATTCTTAAATATACTTTTTTATTTTTTTTCATAACTTTCCTCTTTGTATATATTATATATTTTATATTCTTTATTTATTTTAATTTTATCTTTTTTACCTTTAATATTATATAGATAACTTTTTTATTTATCAATGATTTATTTAATTTTTATATGAAATATTAAAACCTCAAGTAATTTCCTATAATAGGTTATTACTTGAGGTTAATTTCAGTCTTCCATATTCTTAATTTTTTATCCAAATCAATTTTAATCTATGCTGTCATCTTCCACTTATTTCGAAACATTCCATGAACCATTAGATTGTTTTGTAAATTTGATACTTGATCCGTAATGTTACTACTGGTCCGTAGTCCGGCGTATCCTCCCACAGGTCCATTATACGTGCTACAAGTATTATACAAACTCATAGTACTTATTTGCTTGGAAGACACTCGTTGTAATCCAAAGGCAACAAAACTAGAAGAATTTCCCATATAACGAGTCGCTAACCAATAGAATGTATTGGTACCGAAAATTAAATTATAAAAATTAGCATTTTGATACCAACTACTCTCTTGCGATTTGAGAACCGCCGTCGTATATATCGTTAATTTGTTTGCATAATAAACAGAGTTTGTATTATTTGTATAATCACTATCTAGTAACGGCATAGATAGGCCAATATTTGCTCCATTATGATTTCCCATTATTGATGATGCCTGTACATTATCCGAATTTATACCAATAGATCCTTCATAATATGCTAGTTTTGGATATGGGAAATTGCTACCGTTCCATCTTTGTACAGTTCCATGGGGTGCTGAAAAATTTTGATGAGTAGAATTAAGTCTATTTTCTATATCATATAGGTCTAAGCTTCTTGCAGTCGCTCCTAATGTAGTATTTGCATATAATGCATTACACATTTCATCTAGTAAATATACGGCATTATTATATCCAGTTGCTCCAGCGAAATTAATTTCATACATACCGCTTGTTGGTTGACCAAATATATCAATTGTTGAATCTGAATTTACACTCATAACTTTCCAAGCATAATTTTTTCTAGTTATTGTCTGTGCTGATTTATAGCCACTTTTATTAGATGGTAAAGAATAACTTGCTGATGCCGTTACAGGTGTATAATTTACTACATCACCTATACTAGGATTTGCTATCGTTATGCTCGTAGCTTGTGTACTTACTTTTTCATTTCCTGCATTATCTTTTACTTTTACTTTTAAGGTATATGTTCCTAAACCTAATGATATTGTTAATGACTTTCCGCTTTGTCCAGCTGCTGGTGTGTATGACGCTCCATTATTTGTACTAAAGTAGTATAGTCCAATATTTGATTGTCCATATTGAGTTGTTTTAGCGTGGTCTGTTGCAGTTATTGTTATTGTTACACCTTTATTTGTATGTGTTTCGGTAAAGGTTGGTACATTTGGCGCTAACTTATCTATTTTACTTATTGTCGATGATGCATTTCCACTTACGTTTCCGGATTGCGCTTTTTCTACTAATCTTGCATACATTGTTCCATTTACACTTAGGCTTGGTTTTGCACTTGCATTATAATCTGTCCACCCACTATTTCCTGTTGTTGAATATTGTAATTTGTATGTGCTTGTATTTGCTGTTGTTGTTATTGTAAATGTTACATTTTGATTTGTCCAGCCTGTTGTACTTGGTGTTATTGTTATTGTTCCTACTGCTGACATTGCTGTTGTTGCTTTATCTACTGTTGTTGTTCCTGTTGGGGTTCTTGTCTTATTTCCTGCTACATCATATACCTCTGCATACATCTTATATGTCTTACCATTTGTTAATCCTGTTAGATTGTGTGTCTTTGTTTGTTGTGTTGTTGCTCCCGCTGTTGCTCCTGCTTTTTGATATTCATCTGTTACATTCTTTGTTGTACTATCTACTGTATAATACCAGATTATCTTTCCTAATCCTGAATTTGCATCTGTTGCTGCTGTGCTTAGCGTTATATTTGATGTTGTAATTCCTGATGCCGATAGTGCTGTATTTACTGTTGGGGCTGTCTTATCTATTTTACTTACTGTTGATGATGCATTTCCACTTACGTTTCCAGTTTGCGCTATTTCTAT
>CANRBH010000080.1 GCA_947628825.1 uncultured Clostridia bacterium
TCTCTTTCAAACACGGAAACAGAGCCCAAGACGCAAACTTTCATTCCATCCTTGGGCATAAAATTTAAATATCCAGTATAACTTTTAAACATAATACATTTAATAAGTGATTTCTCATCTTTTAAGGTAAAATACATATGTCCTGTATAATGCAATTTAAAATTTGATATTTCTCCTTTTACATATACATTATTTAAAAATTCATCACCATCAATTTTTGTTTTTATGTATTTATTTAATTCTTCAACAGTAATAGGCTTTATATCCATTTATTTTTACTTTCTTTGTTCAATACTAATCTTCATTTATGTATTTTTTTACTATACTTGCTAATACACCATTTACAAATGACTTTGAAGAATCATCTCCGTAATTTTTAGCAAGTTCAACGACTTCATTTATAACTACTTTGTAAGGTAGCTTTGAATATAATATCTCATAGATTCCAAGCTTAAGAAGTGTTAAGTCTATTTTAGATATTCTAGATATAGTCCAATCTTTTTTTATGTTTTCTTCTATTTTGCTTTCTATATCTTTTTCATTTTCCTTAATACCTTTAACAACATCATTTATATAAGATATTGCTTCGTTATCTACAATATTTTCTTCTTCTATAAATAAATCTATTTGCTCAGATATATCTACATCTTTTAAAACTTGCATACTATATAATAATTTGAATGATTCTTCTCTAGTCTGTGACCTATTCATTTCTACCTCTTTTACATCTTGTCAATATATTTTTTTAATGTTTTCTTTACTTTATCTTTATTGTGTTGAAAATAGTTTCCAGCCCATGCTCCAATAAATACTAATACTATTCCAACAATAAGTCTATATATTCCTGTGCAAGCTAATATTAAGGCTATTACTCCTCCTACCATTGCACCCCAGTATTTACTTATAAATTTTTTTAAATCTTCCATTTATATTAAACTTCCTTTCTTATTTGTCTTGCTTTTTTGCTTGTGGTTTTGACTTTACTTCTTCTTTTTTATGATTTGCTTCGTTTTTAGAAGGTTCAACTCTATGTTCTTCTTTTTTTGCAACCTCTGGCCTCTTTTCTTCTTTAACAACTTTTGGAGCCGTATCTGCGTTTCTTACTCTAACATTTACATACTTAATATCTAAGTCTGTTGCTTCTTTTACAGCTCTTTTAACTCTTGATTGTATTTTAGCAGATACTTCTTTTATAACTGTTTCCTTAGTTACATCAATTACAGCTTCAATTATAATATCATTTTCTTTTGTTATTACAACATTAGCTACTGAATCTGTTATATTTGGAATATCTTTTACTACACCAGATACCATATCTTTAAGAGTTTCAACCGTAATTAAAAGTCTACCATCTTCATTTTGTAATAATATTCCATCATCACTTTCCTCACTATCATCTGAGTCTGAAAAGAAAATACATCTAATTGCTAAAAGTATTAATAAAATACATACACCTATCATAATGTAAGTAAAAGTTTGATTTATTAATACCTTGCTAATTAAGATTCCAAAGATTGTTGGTTCCATCCAACCAAATCCTATTAAACATAATACAATTGATATTACTAAAACTATTATTGAAAATAAAGCTAGTCCTAATTTTTCTAAAAATTTCATATCTTTTTACCTCACTATTCTTTAATAAGCTTATTTTAAAACTTATTTATTATTTTATTCATTTTTACTTAGATTTAAATTTTAATTATTTTCTTACTGTTTCAATTTTTTATTATATTTTTTGCATTTTTATTTATTTTTTTGTACCTTTCTTTACAGGAGCTTTTTTATTAGCTGGTTTCTTAGCAGTTGTCTTTTTTTCAGCAACTTTTTTAGTTTCTACTTTTTTTGCTTCAACTTTTTCTTCTTGCATTTTTACTTCTTCTTTTTTTTCTTCTTTCTTTTCTGCTTTCTTATCTTCACGAGATGTGCTTACACCTTGAACATGTACATTAACTTCATCAACATTAAGACCCGTCATACTTTCAACTGATTTTTTTACTCTCTTTTGTATTTCAAAAGCTACTTCTGGTATTCTTGCACCATATTCAACAATAATATTTACATCAATTTTTGTTGATTTTTCTAAAATATCTACTTTAATTCCCTTTGATAAGTTCTTTTTTCCACTTAGTACTTCTGATATTCCTCCTGCAAATCCTCCTGCCATATCAGCTACTCCTGGAACTTCTGATGCTGCCATTCCTGCAATTACTGCTACAACATCATCTGATATTTGTATATTACTGCTTTCTACACTTTCAACTGTAGCTTCTTCTTTCTTTTCTTTTACTTCTTGTTTATTTTCTTCACTCATAAAAAACCTCCTCACTAATTTATGATATTCTAAGTATATCAATATATGCTTAATTTTACAAGTATTTTTTGTAATTTATTTTTTATTTTATTCTGAAATTACATTTAGATAAGTAAAAGGTTGTTTTCAAGAGAAATAAGAATAATGTATCTAAACTTAATATTCCAGAGACTTTTTTCTAATGCACTTCATAAATATGTAGTTTACGAACTTAATCAATTTTTTATTTACATAATCAAAAAATATAGACTGTAAAAAAGTGTGAACAATTTTGTGAGGCTGCTGAAAAAGTAGCATAAAAAAATAGCGAATTGGAAATTAATTTTTCTAATTTGCTATTTTTCTGTACTAA
>CANRBH010000081.1 GCA_947628825.1 uncultured Clostridia bacterium
TTTATTAAATTTTTTGTATTACATTTTAGTTACAAAAGTACTACAATTTATTTCAAAAACGGCTGTGAATAGTAACTGGTAATATTACAAAAATAAGACATTTTTCAAAAACTCTTGAACAAAAATTTTTACTTTGTTAATATGAGGATGTAAATTATATTTTTACTTTTACTTTAAATAAAAGGGGAATATTTATGAATTGTTTAATGATTGATGATAATATATCAAAAATTTTATCAATGAGAGATATTTTAGATAAATCAAATGATACCTTGGATTTTCATCTAAATCTGACTTCTGGATTAAAAGCATTAAGCAATTACTTAAATGGTAATAAATCAAAACCTTTTGACTTACTAATTCTCGATATGAATTTTCCTATTGAAGCAGCTAAACCACCTATTAAAAATTGTGGTATTATGGTGTTAGAACAATTGTCTTCTAGAAAAATAAATATTCCAACTGTTTTATATTCATCTGATGAAGTTAAACTTTCTCAAGAAGATCTTTCTCGCTTAGGTGTAATTGCAGTTATTGATTCTAAAGATAAAGATATTTCTTCAAAAATTGCTTTTGTAAAAGACAAAATTGAATGTGAAATTGAGCGTTAAACCTAATTTTCTTAAATATTTTAATTCTATTAAATTTTTTCACTAATGAAGCCTCCTATAAAAATATAGAAGGCCACAATATTTTCTTTATTTTATTAGTCGTCTATTTTAGTAAAAAATCTTATTGACCATAAACCAGCTATTCCAACTAATGTATATACTATTCTACTTATTACACTCATTGAACCAAATAATGTTGCAACTAAGTCAAATCCAAATAAACCAATAAGTCCCCAGTTTATAGCTCCGATTATTACTAATACTAATGCTATATAATCTATTACTTTCATTGTCTTTTACTCCTTTTTGTTTTATTTTCATTATTTATTATATGCATATATAATGATTTTATACAAAAAGAAATAATTTACATTTTATGCATTTTTTGTAAATTTCCATGAATCCTTGCACATATCTTCTAAGTTTTTTTCGGCTTTCCATCCTAAGATTTCTTGTGCTTTACTTGGGTCAGCATAACATTCTGCTATATCTCCTGGTCTTCTTGGAGCAATTTCATATTTTATTTTTACGCCAGTTGCTTTTTCAAAATTTTGTACAATTTCTAAAACTGAATATCCTTTTCCTGTTCCTAAATTGTAACTTTCTACTCCAGTCATTTTTTCTGCTCTTTCTATTGCTTTAATGTGTCCTTTTGCTAAATCAACAACATGTATGTAATCTCTTACTCCTGTTCCATCAGGTGTGTCGTAATCATCGCCGAATATGTTTAAATGATCTAACTTTCCTAATGCTACTTGATTTATGTATGGCATTAAATTATTAGGAATTCCATTTGGAGATTCTCCAATTAGACCACTTTCATGTGCTCCTATTGGATTAAAGTATCTAAGTAAAACTACACTCCAATCATTATCAGCTGTATGTACATCTTCTAAAATTTGTTCAATCATTACTTTTGTTTGTCCATAAGGATTTGTTGCTGATTTTGGAAAATCCTCTTTTATTGGAACTGACTTTGGATCACCATAAACTGTTGCTGATGAACTAAATACTATTTTCTTTACATTGTGTTTTCTCATACAATCTAGCAAATTTAATGTACCAGTAATGTTATTGTTATAATATTCTATTGGTTTTGCAACTGACTCTCCAACTGCTTTTAATGCTGCAAAATGTATTACCGCTTCTATATCTTTATTATCTTCAAAAACATCATTTAAATTCTTTTTATCTAATAAATCTACTTCATAAAATTTAAAATCTTTTTTCGTTATAGTTTTTATTGCTTCTAATGCTTGTGGTTTGCTGTTTGAAAAATTATCTACAATTACCACTTCATAATTTGCATCTAATAATTCTACTACTGTATGGGAACCTATATATCCTGCTCCTCCTGTTACTAATACCTTCATTTTTTCTCCTTTCCTATTTGTGAAATTTTTCTCTAAATGTTTTAACTATTGCTTTGCTATCTATTTCAAAATGTTCCATTAAGCTTTCTGGTTTTCCTGACATTCCAAATTTATCTTGTATTCCTAGCTTAACTAATTTTTTTGGATGCTTTTCTGTCAATACATCAGATATGGCAGTTCCTAATCCCCCAATAGTATTATGGTCTTCTACTGATACTAATACTCCTGTTTCTTTTGCACATTTTACAATCATTTCACTATCTATTGGTTTGATTGTATGAATATCTACCACTCTAATATCTATACCAAATTTTATTAGTTCTTCTTGTGCAGTTAGTGCCTCAGATACTGTAATTCCTGTTGCAAAAACTGTACCATCAACTCCTTCTCCTATTTGTACAGCTTTTCCTATTTCAAAATTAACATCTTCTTCATATATTACTGGAGTTTTTAATCTACTTAGTCTTAGATAAACTGGTCCTTCATATTCAGCAATTTTTTCTACTAATTTTTTTGTTTGGACATCATCAGATGGTGATATAACTATCATATTAGGAAGTCCTCTCATAAGATTTATATCTTCTAACATTTGATGTGTTGCTCCATCTTCTCCAACCGTTATTCCTGCATGTGTTCCACATATTTTAACATTTAACTTTGGATATGCAAT